>CAIPUJ010000069.1 GCA_903868205.1 uncultured bacterium
GACTTTAAATTTTTCCTAGATGAAAACAAGATAGACAATTCATATACTCAATACGCAAACAAAATAGGACTTTCAGATGGCACAGAACTTATTAAAGATAGAACGGATGTAGTCTTAGATTTTCCATTCAAGGATTGTGTCTTGGGAGGAGGTCAAAGCACAGAAGAGGGGGCTGATAAATATTTTGAATATTCTGATAAAAATAAAAAATACGAAGAGAAGGAAGCTCAAAGAAATGAAGTCTTCTTCAATCAGGTTCTTGCCCAAGATGAAATTGATAGATTGTTTGATAAGAAAGCTTTAGTAAATTGGAAAAGATTTACAAAAGACAGTGGTAAAAATGGCGAATCAATTAAATCTCTTAAAAGAGACGGTGATGGTTTAATAAGAGAGAATGTGGTTATTAAAGGTAATAATCTTATTGCTTTACATAGCCTTAAAACAGAATATTTAAACAAAATAAAGCTTATTTATATAGACCCTCCGTATAATACTGGTGGCGATGCTAATATTTTTACATATAATAATAATTTTAATCATTCAACTTGGTTAACTTTTATAAAAAATAGGTTGGAAATTGGAAAATCATTATTACAACAAGATGGTTTCATAACAATAGCGATTGACCACGCAGAATTATTTTATCTCGGAGCATTGGCTGATGAAGTCTTTGGTAGAGAAAATCGTATAGGTATTATAACCGTATTACATAATCCTAAAGGAAGAAATCAGGCTAAATTTTTATCAGAAAACAGTGAATTTTTACTTATTTATGCAAAGGATATTTCAAAAGCATCTTTTAATAGCGTTGCCATAAGTGAAGATGTTCAAGGTACTTTTACAGAAAAAGATAATGATGGGAAATTTAGATACGAGCCATATATAAGGGCCAGAACAGTATGGTCAAGAGAAAATCGCCCTAAAAATTGGTATCCAATTTATGTTAGTAAAGACTTAAAAAATATAACCCATAATAAACAATCTGGTTATTATGAGCTGTACCCAATAACTAACAATGGTAAAGAAATGTCTTGGAAAAATATTAAAGAAACTTTTATTGAATTAAATAAAGATGACTATTTTTCTGCTAAAAAAGAAGAAGGTAAGATAGTACTTTATCACAAGTATAGAGAGCAACAAGTTTTAAAAAATGTTTGGACAGATAAAAAGTATCAGTCTGAATTTCAAGGTACAAATTTATTAAAAAAGATAATAGGAGAAAATAAATTTAGTTATCCAAAATCTATATATGCGGTTTTAGATATAATAAAAATCACTACTGAAGATGATGATATTATTTTAGATTTTTTTGCAGGCTCTGGTACAACTGGACACGCAACGCTTGAATTAAATAAAGATGGCGGTAATAGGCAATTTGTACTGATTGAGCAACTGGATGAACACATAAATATTTGCAATCAGAGACTCACAAAGGTCTTAGAGACGGATAAATCTAAAGATGGTTTTATTTACCTTGAGCTTGCAAAATGGAACGAACAAGCAAAAGAAGAAATAAAAGAAGTTAAAGATTTGAAAACATTAGAAAAGATGTTTGATAACCTCTATGAAAAATACTTCTTAAATTATAATGTAAAAATTAAAGAATTTAAGGAAAAGATAATCAAGGAAGAGAACTTTAAGAAGCTCACTCTCAATGAGCAAAAGAAAATGTTTTTGGCTATGCTTGATTTGAATCAAATGTATGTTCAGGAAAGTGAAATGGCTGACAAAAAATATGGAATCAGTAAAGAAGACCAGAAACTTACCAAAGAGTTTTATCAAAATAAATAGTTATGGAGAATTTATACGAAAAGCTCGATACTCAAAAAGAAGCTATTAAGAAATATGCTCCGAATGTTATTGCTATTCCAAAGTATATTTCAAATAACTTGAAATATGAGTTTTTTGATTGGCAGAGAGAAGCTTTTGAAAACCTCTTGATGTATGAAAATGACCATAAGAAGTATCCTGCTCACCTAATGTTTAATATGGCTACTGGTACAGGAAAAACACTTATAATGGCAAGTGCTATCTTGTATTACTACAAACAAGGATATAGAAAGTTTATATTCTTCGTTAATCAAAATAACATTGTAGATAAGACAGAGAATAACTTTATAAACAAAGCTCACAATAAGTATCTTTTTAAAGAAAAGATAGTTATTGACGATAAGACAGTTGATATAAAGAAAGTAAATACTTTTTCAAATAATAATGAAAATATTGAAATTAAATTTACTACAATTCAAAAGCTTTATAATGATATTCATATTGAAAAAGAAAATCAGGTTTATCTTGATGACTTAATTAAGAAGGATATTGTTATGCTTGCCGATGAAGCTCACCATTTAAACGCTGATACAAAGAGCAAGAATGGACAGGAAGAAATAGACTTGAAGATGGAACTTAAAGAAAGTGCAAGTGTAGGAGAAATAGAAAAGAAAGGATGGGAGCATACAGCAATTGAGCTTCTTCTAAATAAAAACAATAAAGGCAAGGACAACAAAAATGTTCTTCTTGAATTTACAGCCACTATTCCTGAAAATCAGAAGGTTATTGATAAATATGCCCCAAAGACGCTTTATAAATTTGATTTAAGACAATTTCTTTCTGCTGGATATACAAAGGAAATAAACCTTGTCTCTTCTACTCTTGAAATAAAAGAGCGTATATTACAAGTACTGATATTTAACTGGTACAGACATACAATAGCCTTAAAGAATAATCTTTCAAACTTTAAACCAGTAGTTCTTTTTAGAAGCAAGACGATTGAAGAGTCAAACAAAGACTTTGTTGATTTTTTAAAACTAACTCAATCCTTAAAAGCTAGTGATTTTGATTTCCTTAAAAACATTGAAGATAAATTTAATGAAGGCGAAGAGATTTACGAACAAGGAAAATCTAGGGTGCTTGATGTCATTCAATTCATTAAGAAAGATAAAATTAAGATAACTGAAATAATTGAATTTATTAAATATAATTTTGCCGAAAGGAATTGTATTATTACCAACTCTGAAACTACTGGATTAGCTAAGAAGAAAAAAGATGAAATTCTTGAAGACCAAAACAGCCGTTGGGAAGCTATTAAAAATTTTAATAGGACCAAAACTACTGTCGGCAAGCTATAAAATTTTTTAATAAGACCAAAACAGCCGTCGGGAAGC
>CAIPUJ010000070.1 GCA_903868205.1 uncultured bacterium
ATTAGAAGCTGTTAGATTATTATATAAAAATTTATAATATATTTTATGGATCAATTTTTAGTAAAAAGCTTTGAAGAAGATCATTCAACAAAAACATTAGTTGGGAAAAAGAAAACAACTTTTCAAACTCTTGATAATATTCTTTTAACAAAAACTATTAAACCAAATACCAAGAGTTTTGGGCAAAAAATGAGGTTGAGCACGACAATCCTTAGTGAAAATTATACAAAAACTTATAGAGCTCAGGGTATTATTTTTCAAACAAAAACAAATCCAAATTATATTCTACCTTTCGATTTGATTCTTCTTTCTAATGCAGAAAAAATAGTTGTACATTACTATAGAGTAAAAGATAATTTGCATGTTTATTACAATCACAAGCTTATTGATGGATATAAAAAGTTTATATTTAAAAATATTAGTTTGATGATTAAAAAATATGAATCACCAAAAATTGTATGGCACGAGCTAAATGATTTTCGCTCTGAACATGGTTATCCTAGATTGCCAAAATCAAAATATAGATTAGTAGAGTATAATGAGGCGGTGTTTCTTAAGCCAGTCAAAATAATTCCAGTTGCTTTGTTTGGATATAGAGCAAAAACACAGGAACTTGCACATAAATATGGTCTTAAGCATTATAAATCAGCAAAAGAATTTTATGAACGAACATATAATACAAAAAGCATTTGATATAAATAATACTGTTTTAGTAGGAATCGGCATCCTAATTTTTAAAGACGGTAAATTACTTATGGGCAGAAGAAAAGCTGATCATGGTGTTGGTGAGTATGCTGTGCCTGGCGGTGATTTAGATTATATGGAATCTTTTGAAGAATGTGCAAGAAGGGAAACTAGAGAAGAAACTGGGCTTGAAATTAAAAACATTAGATTTTTAAATCTACAAAATTTAAAAGCGTATGCTCCAAAGCATTATGTTGATATAGGTTTAATAGCTGATTGGGAAAGCGGGGAGCCAAAAAATTTAGAGCCAGATAAATGTGAAGGTTGGGATTGGTATGGGATGAGTGAGCTCCCTAGACCTTTATTTGAAGCGATAAGAGATGATATTGAAGCTATTGAAACAAAACAGTTAATGTTTGACGCCTAGCTAGTCATTTTTTAAGTTAAAAACCTTTTTACCAAATTCAGTTGTATCGTGGGTTATTTTAGTGAAGATTTTAAAATAAGAATCAATATAGTTGAGTACCACAACTGTTGGTATTGTTAGTGCTGTTAGTTGCACGATTTTTGGTATTTGTTCATTGCCAAGAGCGTAAGTCATACCAGCAGCAATAACTTGTGAGACGATGACTCTCATGAAAGCTGACACACAACTCTCTGCTAAGTATTCAAGGGGTTTTGTGCGTTTTTTTGCTTCCTCAATCATTTTTAAATCACTTTCAATATCACTAAAATATTTATTTAGTTCCTCGTTTTTTTCTTGATCTAAAGAGGAGAATTCAGAACTAAACATTTCCATCCTTTTTATATAAAGCTCAAACTTTTTTTCATCCGGTGATTCTATAAGTTCTTTTTCAATTTTTAAAATATCTTTATGCGAAGAAACTAGTTCTGTATATCTTTGATTTATTTTTGAAACCTGGTCAAATTTTTCATTAAATTCAGAAATTGCAGGGTGCTCACCCTCCACCTTTTCAAGATTTTTATTTTTTTTTAATATTTCTACTCCTGAAATAGCACCTCCCTCCAAGATTTTAACAACTTTTTCTTCACGAGAATTTATAGGCGTAATTTTGGAAAGAATTTCTTTTATTTCAGACTGGACAGATTTTTCAGATTTAAAAGGATTAAAACGCTTTTTATTTCTTTCTTTATAATATTCTTCGAGGATACCAAGTCTTTTATCCCAAAGGGTTGATAGAATTCTTACACTTTGTTCTGTTTTTTCGGCAACTTCTTGGGTAGAAGTTTCTTCAACTTCTTTTTCTGGCTCTTTTTCTAGGGGGGGTTGTTCAAAATTCATATACTTATTATATTAACATTTTTATTTAAAAGTAATAGAGCCTATGTCACAGATAATTTATTCGGGATGGGGTGGTCTTTCCCTACGGGAACAGTATAGCTTTCCCATTTTTTCAGATGATTACATCTTCAAAAATATGGGAGAAGCTTTTCGACCCCCATCACAAAAGCAAAACAATTTGCTTTTTCCGGGCACAAAAATAAAAAACACTCAATAAGAGTGTTTTTTATTTTTGTGCCCGGGATGGGGGTCGAACCCATATCCCTTGCGAGACACGATTTTAAGTCGTGCGCGTATACCAATTCCGCCACCCGGGCAATATTATTTTTTTTTGAGGCCTGGGGGAATCGATCCTTACAGGATCAGTACACCTTTCACATTTTGATTACAAAACGTTCAAGGTCTTTCATTTGGGTCCCAACCCAAATTTCAACCTTACAGGATCAGTACAGCTTTCCCATTTTTTCGGATTATTAAATCCTCAAAAATTTGGGAGAAGCTTTTCGATTCTCCCACGCAAACAAAATTATTTGTTTGCTCCACGCCTCAATAAATACTAGTTTCTAGTATTTATTGAGGCCTGGGGGAGAATCGAACTCCCGCATATTCCTTTTGCAGAGGAATGCTTTACCACTTAGCAACCAGGCCTTACTAAGACTCCTATTTACTATCTCTAGAAATCTCGTCTATCTTTTGTCTATGCTTTTCTCCGTAATCTATTTCAAAATCAAAAGTTGGAATTCTACCAAGCTTTGTTTTGTGCTTTATGTATTCTCTGAATTCAGTTCTCTTTCTCTTTGAAAATTCAAGAGCTGCGTCTTGTTTTTCCTCTGGAAGAACTGTAAAAAGAATATTAGCATATTTTTCATCTTTTGAAAGATGAACATCTGTGATTGTAATAAGAGAAGAACCACTAGATTCTCTCTGCATATAATCAGCGGCAGCTAATTTTATTATTTTTGTCATTCTTTCTGTTCTATTTTCACTCATATATTTATTTAATTATATCAAATTTATTTTTTTCTGTTCTACCCATCAGCGAGCGAGAATATTTAATTTTGGGAGCTACGGAAGGCGACGGCCTGAGTCTTGAGCAAATTTTCACCAGAAAATTATGCGGGTCCCAAAATTAAATAATCGAGCGAGCCTTTACTTTTCTGTAGTTTTAAATGTTTCTAATTTATCTCCAGGAAGTATCTCAATATCTGATTTAAACTGACAACCAAACTCTACTCCTTCTCTTACCTCACTAGTTTTTTCTTTTTGTTGTTGTAATTCTTTTATTTTTCCAATACCGATTTCCACATCTCCTCTTATTATTTTTGCATCTTGACCGACGTTGATTGTGCCAGATTCAACTCTTCCTCCTATAATGTATTTATCTTTCATTACACTAAACACCTTCAATACCTTAATTTTTGCCATTACTTCATCAACCATTACTTTAGGTGTTCTATGTGTGACTGTTTCCTCGAGCCATTCTCCAAGTTTGTAAATAATATCAAATATTTTTACTTCAACTCCAGATCTTTCAGCTAAATCTTTTGATGTAGAATCTATTTTTGTAGCAAAGCCAAGGATGATTGCGGGGTTTCTTCCTGAAGCGAGCTTAACATCATTTTCTGTGATATCCCCAATGCTTTTAGAAACAATTTTTATTTTTACCTTCTCACTCTTAATTTTATTTATTTCGTGTTCTATAGCATCTATTGCACCAGCAACTTCAGCTTTTATCATAACCCTGATTGTTATTTCATCAGGATTTTCTTCTTCCATTTTTTTAAAGGGACATTTTTCAACAGTCTCTTTATAAATAGCTATTTCATTTTCCGCATCTTTTTTGTTTTCATAGCTTGAAAAAGATTCTCCAACTATTGGTAATTCATCGAAACCAATGATTCTAACAGGGGATGAGAAAGTTGCTTCTGTAACCTTTTTGCTTAAGAAGTTTTCTATTATTCTGGTTGGTGCCATTCTGTCTCCACAAACAACATACATACCGTTTTTAAGGGTACCGTCTTTTATTATGGCTACAGCAGTAATACCTTTTTGTTTATCAAGATGGGCTTCCAAAATAATACCAGAAGCTGATTTGGTAGGATCACCTTTTAGATCTGCCATCTCTGAAACTAAGAGTATCATGTCTAGAAGCTCATCCATGCCTTGTCCTGTTTTTGCAGAAATTGGAACACAAGGGATAGAACCACCATAACCTTCGATATAGATTTCATTTTCTACCAAAGAATTTTTTGTTCTTTCTATATTTGCGTCTGGTTTATCTATTTTGTTTATTGCAACTATGAATGGAGTATTTGTTTTTTGGATACATTTTAAAGCTTCTGTGGTTTGTTTCTTAACACCGTCTTCCGCAGATACAACAAGTATTGCAACATCAGCAATAATAGAACCACAAGTTCTCATCGCACCAAAAGATTCATGTCCTGGAGTGTCTAGGAATGTTATTTTTTCTTCTGTACCGGCTGGTGTTTTATGTATAACTTCATATGCAGATATTCTCTGGGTAATTCCTCCAGCTTCTGAATCCACGATATTTGTATTTCTTATATAATCTAAAATTGTAGATTTACCATGATCAATATGCCCCATTATGCAGACAATAGGCGGGCGTTTTATTAGGTTGTTTTGTTTATCTTGGGTCATGGCAGTATTGATTACTTTATACTAATGAAAAAAGCCATTCCTGTTGAATTGGCGAGTTTGCATTAATATACTAATTATCCTTATTTTTTGGCTTTTGTAAAGCTTTTTACCCGAAGAAAATTTTTGCCAATGAAATGTTTTTGTTTATAGAAGATATAGCTTTTAATTTATACTAATCCCTAGTATTGAAATATTATTTGACTTAATAACATTTCAAAAACGTTGGCAAAAACTTTAATGGGTTAAAGGATACTTTCTTTAGCTTTTTGTAGAGCCATTCTTTCTTCTTCTGTAAGTTCGTGCTCAGCTTTCATACCTTTAATAGGTTTAGAAAATACGCTTACATGATCTCTAGAATAAAGACTTGAAATTATTACACCGTCACCATCTTTGTTTATGAGTGCTGTTGCAAAGCTTTGATTACCGCCAGAGCCATTGCCTTTGAATGGATTAAATCTTACTGTTTCTAATCCAGAAATTGTCTTTTTTAATTTATTATCTATAACACCAAAATTTTCTTCTGATTTTTCAGAATATTTTTTTAAATAAGACACTTCTTTTTTAAGGAGAGAGAGTGTGCCATCTAAGCTGTTACATTTTTTACCCAAAAGCTTCCTAAGCTTAATTTCTAACCTGATTATCCAGAATAAAAGTAGGGCTATTATTATGGCTGCACCTAGTGTTGCGTAAAAAGTAAAATCTAAAGTCATTTGTATTATTTAATATGATTAACTTTTAAAATTATATCAGCTTTTGCTTGTTTTGCAAAAAATGGTAAATTATCATTATGAAGAAGATATATTTAGATAATGCAGCTACTACACCAGTAGACAAGAGCGTGGTGAAGGAGATGAATAAATATTGGAACAAAGACTTTGGAAACCCGAGTTCTATTCATGGTTATGGTGTAAAAGCGAAAAATATATTAAACGAATCCAGAGAGAAAATTGCTGGCTTCGTCGGTGCGCATAGCAGAGAAATAATTTTTACTTCCGGCGGAACAGAAGCAAATAATCTTGCAATTTTTGGGCTAGTCAGTAAGCACTTGGAGGTTCAACCTCCAAGTGCTGGTAAAAGACATTTTATTACAACAGAGATTGAACATAGCTCTATTCTCGAGTGTTTTAAAAAGCTTGAAAAAGATGGGGATAGTGTTAGTTATTTAAAAGTGAATGAAAATGGTTTGGTAAACCCTAAGGATTTGAGAGAAATGATAACACCAGAGACAGCCCTTGTTTCTATTGGTCATGCAAATAGTGAAATCGGTGTAATTCAACCTATCAAAGAGATCATAAAGGAAATTAGATATATAAAGAAAGAAATGGGTAGAGAAAAGAATTCTTTACCATATTTTCATATTGATGCTTCACAGTCTGCTCAGTATTTAAATTTAAAAGTTGATGAACTTGGTGTTGATATGATGACATTGGATGCACAAAAAATGTATGGGCCAAAAGGTGTTGGAGCTCTTTTTGTAAAGGACGGTATCTCTTTGGAGCCAATTATTTTAGGTGGTGGACAAGAAGGCGGGATGAGAGCTGGGACAGAAAATATTCCCCTTATTGCTGGATTCACAAAAGCCTTTGAAATTTGTCGAAAAGGTGAGACCTTGGATCTACAAAAAGGTCTCTCCTTGGCGACAACTAAAGAAGGGCAAAGATTAATCGAAATTAGAGATGAGTTTTTTAGCAAAGCTAAAAAACTCATTCCCCAAATTATCTTCAGTGGAGATTTGGAATCCCGTCTACCAAATAATATTAATATTTCTATACCAGGGCAAGACGGGGAAATGTTAGTTTTTAGATTAGATGAAGCGGGAATAATATGTTCTTCGGCTAGTGCTTGTGCTTCTGGCTCCGGTGAATCTTACGTTGTTAAAAATATTTCAAATGATTCTGAAAGATCAAAATCTACACTACGTTTTTCTATGGGTAGAGAAACTAAAGCAAAAGATATTAATTTTTTGCTTAAAAAACTGAAAGAAATAGTCAAATAAAGGCTCGATTGCAATTAAGTTTTTTTTGTTTTATTATTGTAATTAATTATGGAAGACCTAACCAAACAACAAATTATACTTTTAACTCTTTTTGTGAGTTTTGTTACATCAATCGCTACTGGAATAGTGACCGTTTCTCTTATGGGTCAGGCTCCATCTGGGGTTATACAAACAATAAATAAAGTTATTGAAAGAACTGTAGAAAAAGCAGTACCTTCAGCTACGACGACTACTGTTGTAAAGGAGACGGTTGTTGTAAGTACAGATGATTTAGTCGTGAAAGCTATTGATCAAAATACAAAAACTGTATTGAGAATTTTCAGAACAAATTCTGATCCTACTACTGGTTCAGACGCAATGGTTTTTGTTTCCATGGGAATTGTACTTTCAGATGATGGAATAATCGCAACGGATAAAAGTTTGGTTTCAGAAAGTGGAAAATATTTTACAACTTTAGCAGATGGTAAGCTCAGAAATTTATCAATATTAAGATCTGTGGAAGGGGATAAAGTGGCTCTTTTAAAAGTAAATATTGATGACAAAGAAAATATCAAATTTAACAAGGCCACAATAGTACAAAATTCTGATTTGAAACTAGGGCAGACTGTGGTGTATATAGGAGGTGAGAATAAAAATACTGTTTCTACGGGTATCGTATCTAGTCTTGGAACTAAAGAGGAAAGTATAGCGAATTCAACTTCTACGCAAACAGTACTTACTTCTATAGAGACAAATATTTCAGCTAATAATTTGATTTCTGGTGCGTCTCTTGTAAATCTTTCTGGAGAAGTTATCGGTATAAGAGTAAATTTTATGGATAGTTCAAAAACAGATTTGTTTGTTCCTTCAAAAGCAATTATAGACACGCTCTCGGCTTATAATCTTAGCCAAAAGAAGCCTTAGAAATTTCTTTTGACAGATTATAGTTTCAAAGATAAACTCTAATAATCCTGGTGAGTTAATAAAACTTACCCCAGTGTAGTGGTCCGCTTGAGGCGGACACTACACGGGGTGATGATTTTGAAATTCACTTTGTTCATAACAAAATCAATCATGCCCCCATTTAAAAATTTTACAACAAAAGCAAAAGAAGCAATAAAGAGAGCTCACGAGCTCGCTATTGAACGTGGACAAAATCATGTAAATCCGTTGCATCTTTTGGCGGCCCTTGTTCTTCAAGAAGAAAGTCTTGTTGCTTCTATTTTTGATAGATTAGAAATAGATGTTGTTTTGCTTACCGATTCAATTTTAGAAGCTATAGAGGCCACAGGTACAGCAAATACTTTGTCTGCTTCATATCAAATATACCTTACTCCGGATTTAGCACAGATAATCGATCAGTCAGGAAAAGTTGCTGTAGAACTTCAAGACGAATTTATTTCTACCGAACATTTATTCTTGGCTATCCTTGATATTCCTTGTTCCGCAAATGACGTTTTAAATAGATTTAAGATTGATAGAAAAGAAGTTGTGAAAATTCTTTCGGAACTTAAACTTAATAAAGGATCAGACAAAAATTATTCAAAACAATATAGAGCAATTACAAAATACACACGTAACCTCACAAAACTCGCAAAAGAAAATAGACTTGATCCAGTAATCGGTAGAGATAATGAGATTTCTAGAATCATTCAAATTCTTTCTAGAAGAACAAAAAATAATCCTGTACTTATCGGTGAAGCAGGTGTTGGTAAGACGGCTATTGTGGAGGGTCTCGCAAATAGAATGGCTACAGGGGATGTCCCAGAGTCTTTGAAAGACAAAGAACTTGTCTCTCTTGATCTTGGGCTTCTTGTCGCTGGTACAAAATATAGAGGGGAAATCGAAGAAAGATTAAAGGGGATTATAAAAGAAATAGAAAGATCTGAAGGTAAGATTATTTTATTCATCGATGAAATTCATACTATAGTTGGTGCTGGTTCTGCAGAGGGATCTCTTGATGCTTCGAATATGTTAAAGCCGGCCCTATCAAGAGGCGAACTTCGCACTATCGGAGCAACTACTTTTAAGGAATATCAAAAAATAGAAAAAGATCCAGCTCTTACAAGACGTTTTCAACCAGTAATAGTCTCAGAACCATCTATAGATGATGCTATTGCTATTCTTCGTGGATTAAAAGAAAAATATGAGCTATATCATGGTGTAAGGATTACCAATGACGCTATTTTAGCGGCGGTAAATCTAAGTAGTAGATATATTACAGATAGATTTTTGCCAGATAAAGCTGTTGACCTTATAGACGAAGCTTCTTCTGCTCTCAAAATTTCTCTTGAAACAATGCCCCCAATTCTAGAAGAAACAAATAGAAAAGTAATGAGACTTGAAATAGAAAAAGAATCATTAAAAAATGATTTGAAAGGGGATAAGAAAAAAGAAACTCAAAAAAGAGTTGATGCAATAGAAAAAGAGATTGCAGATTTGAAAGAAAAAACTTCTGAGGTAGAGCTTAAATGGAAAAATGAAAAAGATACTATTACAGAAATAAAAAGTATTAAAAAACAACTCGAAGTTCTTCGTATAGAAGCTGATAATGCAGAAATTCATGCAGACCTTTCTGTAGCTGCAGAGATTCGCTATGGTAAAATACCTCAATTAGAAAAAGATTTGGATGATAAATCAAAAAGATTAAAGAAGCTTCAATCGTCAAGAACTATTCTAAAAGAAGAAATCCAAGAAGAAGATATTGCTTCTGTAGTTTCAAGATGGACAGGTGTTCCTGTGTCAAAGATGCTTGAAAGCGAGGCGCACAAGCTTGTAAGAATCGAAGATGAATTAAAGAAGGTGATTGTCGGCCAAGATGAAGCTGTAAAGAAAATTTCAGAAACTATCAAAAGATCTCGTGCTGGTATTTCAGATCCAGATAGACCAATTGGATCATTTATTTTCCTTGGTCCTACTGGTGTTGGTAAAACAGAGCTTACAAAAGCCTTGGCGAATTTCCTGTTTGATGATGAGAAAGCTTTAGTGAGAGTAGATATGTCAGAATTTACTGAGAGACATTCAACCTCAAAGCTTATTGGTTCACCTCCAGGATATGTTGGACACGAAGAGGGAGGATCTCTAACTGAAACTGTTCGCCATAGACCATATTCTGTAATTCTTTTTGATGAGATAGAAAAAGCTCATCCAGAAGTTTTTAATTTATTACTTCAGGTTCTCGATGACGGAAGACTTACTGATTCTAAAGGAAGAACAGTGAATTTCAAAAACGCTGTTATCATAATGACTTCAAATATCGGAGCTCAATACATAGACAAAATGGAGCAGATTGGATTCACTACAACAAACGGAAAGAATGATGAATATGTTCTTGTAAAAGAAAAAGTATCTGCAAGTTTGAAGGATTATTTCAGACCAGAATTCTTAAACAGATTAGATGATGTAATCATCTTCGATATCTTAAGTCCCGAAGCTATTAGAAAGATTGTAGATATACAAATAAATGAAATAAGAAATAGATTAGAAAATAAACTAATTAAGTTAGAAGTTTCTAGTTCTGCTTTGGAATATCTTTCCAAAGAGGGTTACAATCCACAATATGGTGCAAGACCTTTGAGAAGACTTATACAAACTAAAATATTAAATCCAGTTGCTTCTATGATTATTTCAAAAGAGATTAATAAAAATGGAGTGGTAAGTATTGGAGTAAAAAATAATGAACTTACTTTTGATATAAAGAAGGGGAAGAAGGAAATTAGTAAGGCAAAAGAAGATAAATAAAAAACCGCTGGAAGAAAATAAATTCTTCCAGCGGTTTGAGCTACTTGGTTAATTCCACATTCGGGAACATTCCCAACGCATCTTTTGTATTGCTAGCCACACCAGCAAGACACAATGCATGAGCAGCAGCACCGGCCTGAGTCGCAAGCTCAGCAAAAGGTGGCACAACCGCATTAACATTATATTTACTCAAGGCTTTTAGTATGGCCGCATTTTCTGCAAAACCACCAACGATAGCAACCTCTCTTGGTGTATGTAACCCAAGGGCACTTGCTGCATTAAACAACCCAGACATACATCTGCTTGCAATAGTATTTAACATTGCAGCTAAAGCCAAACTCAGATCTCCACCCAAATATTCCAATGCAGATTTTGCGAATTCTTCGGGTGTTTCTGATAAGATTTGGTCGCTGAAATATAGTCCTCTTTCATGGGCTTGATCAAGTTTGGTAAAAGCTAATTCCGTGGCACGTTCATAGCTTATTTCACCGTTAACGTTTTTCAATGCCTTGTATAATGGTCCGTGCATGCCAATATTCGAAATGGCTGACATTGCATTATTAGGCATCGCCTCGAAGACAAGTCCAGCATTAAAAGTACTTTCACTAGCTTTGTCGTTTGCGTCCACTATCTTACAGACCCCGTACCAGCTTCCTGTCCATAAACCCCACTTTAAATCCGTACTTGCTAGAACTGTTCTTGCAAGTGCAGAGTCGTGGGTACACGGAACAACATAAACACCGTTTTCTGTTTCCAGTAGCTGATCAGAAATAAATTCTGGCCAAACAGGAGAAAACATGAGACGTGCAGGTTGTAAGTAGCTGTTTATTAATTTTGCCGTTGGAACACCCACACCTTGGTTGTGCAACATAACACGATCGTGACCTTTTTGGCCACTTAACTTCCATGTTATCCAGTCAGCTAGGGGGATCACCCTCGAACTTTTATTATAAAGAGTGTTTTGATGCCAAAAACGACTCATAAACACCATTTGATAAAATTCTGGATGAACATTGCCCATAAGGCGAGACCATTCATGTTTTGAAATACCAGAATCTTTTATTAATTGTTCAGCAAATGTAGATGGTACTGATCGGTAGTGGAATACCTTGCCAATAATTTCGTCATCAGACATATGCACAACATCCGCTCCCCACATTGCCGAAGCAATAATAGTTCCTGGAGTTGCCATCCGTCTTACTTCGTTTAGAATGTCTTGCAACCAGTTCATCGGCCACACATACACTGAGCCTTCCATCTTCCATGGGATTTCCTTGTTCCACAGAAGACGGAAGCCCCTTCCTACTATAAACTCATGAAGAGTTACCCCAGTTGTGGCTCCAAAAACTAAAACCAAAACCCTTTCAACTTTAGCTATCATAACCTATCTCCCTTTCTTTTTTTAAAAAGAGCACCATACTCTCTATTTTTTATATTACTGATAATTTTGATTATGTCAAAAAAATAATTCCCATAAAGCCAAGGCTTTATGGGAAGTTATGCGTGACGGGTTTATTAGATTCGAGGCAATGCTTTTCCTGCTTCCAGACCAGCTTTTCTAGCTTGTCTGAGTGTGAGCTTTGGGAATCTTGATCTTGAGGATTTGGGTTTATTATCCTTTTTCTTTTTCATCCTTTTTCCTTTCTTGTTTTGAGATTAAATCTACTGGTTCCAAATAAAGTATTGCATATATACTGATATATAGTCAATTACACTAACTACAGCAGTTTATAGTCTATTTTACTTGACTACTTTGATCTGGTTTTGATATAATTTCATTATGTTACCAGTAATATCTGAAAAAGAAGTTTTTAAGCTCAAAGATCTTTATATAAAAGAAGGACGTAGTATGCTCGACACAGCAAGGTTTTTTGGTGTTTCTATAGATGCTATAACTTATGCTATGAGAAAGTATAAAATACCAAGAAGAAGTCTAAAAGAGGCTAGTAAGAGGTCGTTTGAAAATAAGAAGATGACTTTCAAGAAAAAAAATCTTGAGTCTAATAAAAAAGTTTCTACAGAAATTATTTTAGCTATGCTTTATTGGGGAGAAGGTTTTAAGGGTCACGAAAATAGTAAATTTGGTACATTAGATTTTGCTAATAGTGATCCAGAAATGATTGATTTATATATTAAATCTCTAAGGAGATTATATGATCTAGATGAAAAGAAATTAAGAGTATTATTGTATTGTTATTCAAATCAAGATATTTCTAATTTGATTAGTTTTTGGTCTAAATTAACAAAGATACCAAAGTCTCAATTTACTAAACCATATGTTAGAAATGATTCAAGAATAAATGCAAGGGAAATGAAATACGGCCTTGTGCACATTCGTTATAATGATAAGAAGCTCTTGATTGAAATCAAAAATCTGATAGACTACGTGAAGGTTAAATATGCGTAGGTGGCGGAGCGGTCAATCGCATCACACT
Source organism: uncultured bacterium (assembly GCA_903868205.1). Taxonomy (GTDB): domain Bacteria; phylum Patescibacteriota; class Minisyncoccia; order Phycocordibacterales; family GWA1-40-21; genus Bog-1340. The sequence continues at coordinate 12,800 of CAIPUJ010000070.1, forward strand.
GTAAATGTGACGCCCTATGGGCTACGTAGGTTCAAATCCTACCCTACGCACAGGTCAGTACGAATGGAGGCGAAAGCCTCCTTTTGTCGTTGTGGGTCAACGATTTTTTCCAGTTCCAACCCTTTGATTTTAGGCAGTAGTCGTTTCTCACCATCTTTGAGTACAGTAAACCAAGAACGTAGATCTATAAAGAGTTTTTTGGCATTAAGTGTATGGTTCCAACCTAAACTACTTAGTATCTCTCTTTGAAGTTGAGTTTCTCCATGTTTAATGGCTTCTACCGCTAAGGCAGAAAAATGTAAAACATTCTCTGTAAGCTGTGTCCAGTTTCTAGCTCTCATTTCTGTCTCACCAAGTTTATTTTTTTCTTTTATTAAAGATTCTTCAAATTCTTTTTTTTGAAGATTGTATTGCTCTCTTGTAATAGTTCCGTCCAAAAGGAAAGTTAAAGCTCTATCTAATTTCTTTTGTGTTTCTTCAACATTTCTTTGTTGTGTTTCAAAAATCTGTTGTCTTTTACCTATTTCAAGACCATGCATTTCTTTCAGAGTTTCTATTCCTAATTTATAAAATTCCGGGTCAATTAAATTACTCTCAACTATTTCATTAATATTGTTTTCTAAATCAGTAAGCGTAATAGGCCTTGCCTTGCAATTAATATATTTTTTTCTTTTTGTACAATGATAGTAGATATAAGTTTCTATATCTCCAGTTGTTTTATTAAGTTTAAGTTTTTTTGAGGCTGTGATGCTAGCACCACACTCTGAACATTTCATTATTCCTGTAAAAGGAAAATTATTGAATTGTGTTTTGGGTTTACCTTTCTTACCCAACAAGACTTGCACACGATCAAACTCATCCATATTTATCATTGGAATATGCTTACCTAAATATGTTTTACCAGAATAGTGAAAATATCCAGCATAAAAATCATTAGTAAATATGGTATACATAAAACTTCTAGAAAATGGTTTGCCACCGAGTCTCCTTCTTTTGGGTGTACGTAAACCCCAGTCATCCGTGGCTATTTTAAGTATTTGTGGAGGAGAATAAGTACCAGTAAGCATTAGGTCCCACATTTTTCTGACAATTTTAAATCTCTCTTCATCTACCAGAATAGTCTCTGATCCTTTCTCGTGACTTTTAGAGTTTAAATATCCAACTGGTGGAATATTTGGAAACCATCCTTTTTCTGCTTTTGATATCAAACCTCTTCTAACGTTTTTTGATAGGTCTCGAATATATTGGTTTGCCATTCCATTTTCCACAGACATAATTAAAGCGTTATCTTCTGGCAGATAGTTTTTTTCAGCAGTCTTAACACACAAAAGTTTTTCCTTTTGAAGAAAATATTGAATGGTTGCACTATCAATTGGATTTCTAGAAAGTCGGTCCATCTTCCACGTGAGAATACCATTTATTTTACCTTGCTCAATGAGCCCTATCAGCTCAGTAAATCCATCACGCTTGTGGGGTTCTTTTGCTGATTTTGATTCCTTTATTATTTTCACAACATTTAAACCTTCTTTCTCTGCTGTTTCTTTTTGATAATTAATTTGGTCATCAATAGATTGAATCTGTCTGTCTTCCGATTCTGTAGATTTTCGGGCATATATAGCCCATGTAATTTTATTTTCCATATATTTTGCCTCCAAAAAAGAGGTAATAGTTAAGACCTTGTAATTGCTAAACCACAAGACCACTATTACCTCTTTTTTGGGTACAAAAAATTATGGTCTTAATTATATCTTGTGGTTTAGCTTATATATTATATCACTTTTTCTGTCAAAAAAACAATTCGTTTTTACCCCATGCCCCCCATACACTATATATTTTTTGTGTTATAACTTTCAACTTCTATCTCAAGAGGTATAACGAGCATCTCCCTTCCATCTGACAAGCTTTTTTCTTGAGCTATAAGACCAGCTTGTTCAAGTTGGGGTAATATATTTTGTCTTAAGTATAATGAACTTAGTGGTCTCCCATATATTATATAATGCTTATTAAGAATTTCTCTTCTTGAAATCCCTGTTTTTCTTTCTTCCTTTTTATCATCAGGAGAAGAGAAATCTCCAAAATCATTCTTTCCTGATTCATTCCATATAGTGAGTATTATCTTAGTGTATATCTCAAAAATATATGGGGCTAAACCGTAATCTTGTCCGTAAGATATCTGACTCCATAACGCAAAGGCATTTTTTATATCATCCTCTGTAGCCCAAAGATAACCACTATCTCTTTTTCTAAACCATAAATTTAAAAGCGCAAAACTTTTGATTAAATATATTATTTTTTTGATATCTCTTTGTTGTCTCGGTTTTACACTTTTGTGGTCTTTAATAAACATCTCTTCTATTAAGTCTGGATTTTCAATTTTTACATCAAAAATATTTTCTTGTTTTATTGCCCTTATCCTTTCCATCAACAGGATCCTTTCTGGGTTACTATTAACTTCAAACATAAACTTTTCCTGGTCTGATTCCTTTGATATAACCTGCTGAATACCTTGTACTATTTTATCGTGCTCAATAGATGGACTTAACATGATGAAGCGAGTACTTTCTTGTTCATCAACCCTTAAACCAGCACTACAAAAATATACGCTAGGGAAACCAATAATTATTACTGTCTTTGTTTTATTACCTCCTTTTTGGTTTTTATCTGTAATTTTTAAATGCGTTTCTTTTTCATCGTGAGATAGTATTGGCCTTAATCTTGAAATTAATGATGTATCTGGCATGTCTGTAAAACAAAGTATTTTTTTAGAAAGATCTACTATTAACAAATCTCTTTCTTTGTCATAAGACCCATTTTCATGAAAAAAAGCTGTTGGTGAGCAGTAAGCTAGTGTAATAACATCTTCTTTGGGAAATAACCTAATTACTGATAGTGGAATATGGCTTTTACCGGTAGAGCTTGGTGCATTAAAAAACACGTTCATTTGAGATTCTTCGGTATAGGTATTAAGCATTGATAAAAAGGTAATCGATTTATTAGCATCATCTTTTTTAATAACTGAATCTAGGATTTTACACACATCATCAATACTCATTTCTTTAAATTTAGAGGTATCAATTTTTTCTGGAAATGATCTAGAGTATTTCGTAAATAAGTCTTCTATCGGTAACTTTAATTTAACAACATAATCTCCAACGTCTCCTTTTTCACCCACTTCTTCTGGTAGTGTAATAATATTTATCTTACTACAGCCGTTTTTAAGTAGAAGATTTGCCATCTTTAATGCTCCAGTTTTGCCAGCGTTATCATTATCATAACAGATGAAATATTCAATTTCTTTTTTGAAGTGTTCTGCCCAATCCTCTTTAGCGGTATTTGCTCCATGAGTATTTGTAATACAAGGGAAACCTTTTGACTTTAGTAAGAGGGCATCCATTTCTCCCTCGCAAATAATTAATTTATCTTTAGCAAATCGTAAACTATCCCAGTCATAAATTTGAGCTTTTATACCGCTTGGCCATGTTGTCTTTTCATCACCACTTTTTGGGTCTTGGCGTAGCTTAAAAAATGAGTAATTTCCGTCTATATCTGTGATAGGTATAGTTATCCAGTCTTTACCATAAAAAGAGCCGTAACCAAGCCTGTGTGAGCCTATAACCTCATCTGTAAGCCCTCTAGTGTATAAGTAACTTATTATCTCTGGTGTAAGTGATTCCTGACACTTTTTAACGATTTTAATCATATTGCTCTTTAAAATCTTTTTTGATTCTGATGGAAGATCGTTATCTCCAAAAAACTTTTTAAGAGTGATTATGTTGCCACTAGTATTACATTTTTTACAATTGTACTGCCCGGTCTCTAAACTAAAATATAGGTGCCCCTCATTGTCCTTGTTGTTTGAATCACAATCTGAAAAAAGACATCTTGTAATAATTTCTCTGTTTGAAATGTAGAAAGTAATTCCTTTTTTTGTTAAATATTGTTCTATTTGAGTCATGTTATTTATTATCTTTATTAACGTATTTATAAACCGCTTCTAATAGGCAGACAAGCGAAGTAAGCTCGTCTCTTGCACGAGCCTTATCAATACTCTTTCTGTATTTTTTTAAATACAGAGTCATATATTGTTCGACTTTTATTTCGCTTATCTCCATCCATCAATTAAACTGCGTGCTGACGTTTCCTAGCGATACCCTTTAAGTAATTTGCAAAACAAAAATCCCATATGGTTTATGGGATTAAAAAAATCTTTAGAACTTATCCACAGGGTACCTAGGGGGTATCTTTAAAAAAGATACTTATTTTCTTCCCAATTCTGTAGCCATCAGGTTGTTTGGCCTCAATAAATTTATCACCCGTTATGTTTTTAAAAGTTTTTTCAACTTTATCTCTAATTGCATGAATTCCCTCACGACATTTTTGTTTATTTTTATATCCACCGTCCTGAGTAATTTTATCTGTAGATATATAGAATTCATCATCTATATTTTTTTCTTCTATAAGAAGGACCATAATTCTAAATCTACCGTCATTCATAGC
>CAIPUJ010000071.1 GCA_903868205.1 uncultured bacterium
GAAAATAAGAAAGGAAAAGTATTAATTATAGATGCCGAGAAGGACTTTCTTGAAGGTAAAAATCAGAATATTCTCCGTCCGCAAGATATATCAAAGATAATCAAAGCATATGATGGATACATCTCTATTGATAAATACGCTCGAGTTATTGATCTTTCTGAAATAGCTGAAAATAGTTATGCGCTGAATATAAAGCAATATATTGATTCGAGCGAGAAAGAAGAAGTGATTGATGTTAAACAGGTACGAAATGAAATTTTCGCACTAAAAAAGCAGCTTGCTGATATCGATGGTCGGGTCGAGAAATATTTAGATGATCTTGGGTATTAATCATATGTCTAGCAAAACTTTAATTCCAAAAGACTGGCAAAGACTTCATCTGGGAGATGTGGCCCGCGTTACTAATGGAAAAACTAACTCCCAAGATGCTGTAATAGATGGTAATTACCCCTTGTTTGATCGATCTGTTCTTATAAAAAAGAGCGATAAGTTTATTTTCGATGGAGAGGCAATAATTTTACCAGGAGAAGGTGCGGAATTTATCCCGAGATATTTTTCGGGTAAATTTGATCTTCACCAAAGAGCTTATGCGATTTTTTCGGATGATGAAAAGGTCTACTCCCCGTATCTATATTATTTTTTGTTTGCAAATAGAGACATTTTTGCTCAAACAGCCGTTGGTAGTACGGTTAAATCTTTGAGGTTGCCGATTATTCAAAAAGTATCTGTAAATATTCCACCGCTTGAGGAACAGAAGGGAATTGCAGAGATCTTGCAAAGTGTTGATGCTGAAATCCAAAAACTTGATTTACTTATTTCTGAAACTGAAAAGATTAAAAAGGGCTTGGTAATAAAACTTTTTTCCGATCAGCAAAATAATAATAAATATAAAATTGGAGATATATCAGAAGTGACTTCTAGTAAAAGGGTGATGGTTTCTGATTATGTTGATTCAGGCATACCTTTTTATCGTTCTACAGAAATTATAAAAAAATCAAAGAACATTCCGGTTACTGATCCGTACTATATATCCCAAGAACAATTCGATTCCTTTAAAAATCGTTTTGGTGCACCTGAAAAAGGAGACATTCTCGTAACAGCCGTTGGGACTATTGGAGATGTTTATTTAGTGCAAAAGGAGACTTTTTATTTTAAAGACGGGAACACGATATGGATTAGAAAGATTAAAGATATTGTATCTCCAGAATATTTGAGAATGATACTTGCTTCAAGTTACTACCGAGAAAAGCTAAACAGTGTTGCTGGCGGGTCAAATCAAAAAGCACTAACGATTCAAAAAATGGAAAGCGTTGAGGTTCCTATACCATCAATAAAAGAGCAGCAACGTCTAGTTGAAATACTTTCTTCAATTGAAGAAAAAACAGACATGCAGGTTATTTTAAGAAAACTTCTCACAAAGTTGAAGATCGGTTTGATGTCTGATCTATTGAGCGGCAAAGTGAGAGTCAAATAATTATATGAAAATCCAAAAGGTCGAAAAACTAAATCATGCACGTTTCAGAAACTTCACATGGGAAGCTGCTCTCCCTGCTTTTTCTGATACCGTTAACATCTTTTTTGGATGGAATGGTTCAGGTAAGACAACTTTTTCAAAGTTCCTCCACTCTATTGAAAAAGGAAACACTGATCGTGGTTGTACTTTTAAAATCAAAACAGATTCAGGGTCTCTTTCTGAGACAGACGTGCTTGATGGTTTGAAATCTAAGACACGAGTTTTTAATGATACGTATGTTGAGCAGACACTAAGAGGCAGTAGTAAACTTCCATACATCTTTTTTGCAGGTAAAGAAGCTGTGGATTATTCAGAAGATGAGAAGAAACTAAGTGATAAAAAGACAGAACTCTCAAAAGTAGTCTTGCCAACTTCTCATGATGATATGGCAAAGAAC
>CAIPUJ010000072.1 GCA_903868205.1 uncultured bacterium
AACAGAAGAAAAAAAAGAAACTAGCCCAATGATCTATTTAGGTATAGGTGTTGTTGCTGCTCTAATTATAGTAGGATTTACAAAGCAATACTAAGATAGATGATACACGTAGATCACGATTTCTATTCCAATTTCTCTTCATCGATACAATTCGGTGATTCGTTTATGACTCGCGACATAGTTGTTGACGAGCTTTCTGAATTATTAGTTCACAACTATCAGGAAGTTTACAGCCTACTATCATTGCTTGGAATAAAAGCCAATGCTAATTGTAGCGATGAAGAATTAATTGAGATAATTATTGAAAACTCTAAGAAAAGCGAAAAGCTAACTAAAGGATTGGGTTTTTTAATTGCAAAAAGAAATGGCGTTCTCAATCAAGGAAAACAAGCAGTTGACTTTGTAAGCCAAAATTTTCAAAAAACATTTACTCCGGAGTTGCAAAACACTAACTCTATATCAAAACTAATTACAGATTTGATTAATAGAATTAAAGTAAAAGCAGAAGGAGAAATTAACAGGAATAGGCAAATTACAAAAAGCGGTAAATATTGGCGAAAAGTATTAGTTGTGGGTTTGTTGGTAGTTGGCGGATATATGGTTATTAAGTATATTATGAGACAAAGAGCCGAAGAACAACTTGCTGCCCAAATGGGTAACGGCGGAGTTGTTGCTCCTGTTCCTACCGTAACTACGCAAAAGGCTCAAATTAATCACGAACCAATTAACCCTGAGGATTTAAGAACAGGCTTTGAAGAATAACATGACAAACAGAGAAAAAATAAAAGAAGAAAAAAGCCAATCGGCATTTACCACGCAATTTGCGAAGGGTGGTTTGGTTGGAGCTGCAATAGGCGCAAGTTTAGGCATATTGTTTGATTCGAAAATATTACTATTATCGCTTGCTGGCTTTTTTGCAGGTGGATATATAGCGGAGAACAAAAAAAGGATGCAAGAAAAAAGCAAAGATTTAAAAACACAATTACAAGCGCTAAAATTGAAATAATATGTATAAAGAACTTTCAAATATACAAATGATTGATTCGGATATTTATTCTAATCTTTCTACTTCAGAAGAAGAAGCAACTGCAACTTCAACTGCTAAAGAAAAAAGTTTTATCGAGAAAACCGGTAATGCGATTAACTCATTCTTTAAAACAGATGCAGGAAAACAAGTTGGCGACACTGCTAAGTTACTTGCTGCGGATAGAGCAAAGCAACTACTTGCAGGCGGTAATGCAAACCTAGATGCTTATAATAAATATAATGCATCACAAAACAAGCCTACTACTAAAAAGATTTTGTTTATGGAGCCAATAACATTCGGCATAGTTACTGCATTGGTAATTACGAGCATTGGACTTACAATTTATTTTACATCAGGTAAAACCAAATAAAATGAGCAAAAACGCAAATAAGAATTTAAAGGATATTATTATTCACCTTGTAGATGGTGATGATAATATTTCAACATATAAAAGCGATCCGTACGAAGTGGAGATGATGTTCAGTCCTAAAACTGAAACATTGACTCTTATTTTCAATAAGGATGGCATTCATTATGCAACCTTTATAATGAAGGGTAGCGTGATGAGTAATAATGCGGTATTATCGGTGCACAAACACGATTCAATAGTAACTGCAGAAACAAAAAAAGCATTGCAAGAAGTGGGCTACCCTGTAAGAGTAGAACACAAATATAAAAAAGGCGGAAATATTTCGTTAAGCGACGAGCATAAAAATTGGATAAAAACCGCAATGAAACACCCTGGCGCATTAAGAGCTAAAGCCAAGGAAATGGGATTGATAAAAGACAATCAAAAATTGTCGGATAGCGATTTGAAAAAAATTGAAGCTTTGGGCGGTGTTTGGGTATATCGTG
>CAIPUJ010000073.1 GCA_903868205.1 uncultured bacterium
ATGTTTTAGGCACACACATTTGTCACTTATAATCTTAGCATTTCATTAGGCGTTTTTCCATTAAGTCCGCAGTGTTCAAGATTATTATAATACTCATTCCAAATTATAATTTTCTCTTTTAATTCTTTGATTGTTTTGAATTCATTTCTTTCGTAGAATTTCTCCTGGTCTTCTCTATGACTTCTTTCTACTTTCCCATTCTGTGCTGGCTTACCTGGATCAATCAAATAGTGAATAATATTGTTTGCTCTGCAAAACAAATCAAGCGAATGTATTGTCTTTACTGTCATATCACTTCTCTTGGTCATACTCGTATAGTAATTAGTAAATATCGGTCCATTGTCTGTCTTGATCGCTTTTATCCTATACGGAAACAATCGTATGACATTCTCTAAAAACAAAATCGAATGATCATTTGTTTGTTCATCATATATCTGTAAATATCTCCATCTTGAAGCACAATCAATGGCTGTATACTGGTAGTACCTCATTTCACCTATACGTTTAGGCACATACTTCACATCAATCTCTACCACCTCACCTGGTGTAAGTGGTGCTTTGATATATTTATACTTAATCTTCCTGACTCGGTACTTTCTTACAAGTTTTTCATTCTTTATTATTTTTCCAATTGTTCTCTCATGTATTTTTATACCTTCTTTTCCTAACTTCCATTTCAATTTCAAAGCACACAAACCATTTTCCTTTCTTATCTCAACCACTCTTTCCTTTGTTCTAATTGGCGTCTCATTAGGTTGGGTCTTTGGTCTAGTACTTATTGGTATTAATCCTTCTTCTCCTTTCTCTCTGTATTCTTTCAACCATCTCTTTAGTGTTCTTCCACTGTAAGGGAAGAGCACTAGCACATCCTTTAGCTTCAAATTACCTTCTTCTACCATCCTAACCCACCTCATTCGTTCCTCTAGTATATTCTTTGGCATATTTATACACATATATTAATGCTACTAAAAAGTGCCAAATGTGTGTACACATTACCATGAACTCTTGATTTACCGTTCCAAATACTACATAATAAGCAGTCTCAAGTCAACCCGGTAGTAGATTTTAGCATCAAAACACTTTTGTCCTAAAATCCTTTTGTAACACAAGATTATTTTATTAAATATGTTAGTGTAATATCGTGTGGAGTTTTAAAAAACAATGCTAAAATTCACTACCGGGTCAATATATGAACAAATTCAAAATAAAAGCAGAATACGCTCCAGCGGGAGACCAGCCAAAAGCTATAAAAGAGCTTATGGAAGGAATAAATAAAGGTTTTAATAAACAAACTCTTTTTGGTGTTACTGGTTCTGGTAAGACTTTTACTGTTGCAAATATTATTGAAAAGGTACAAAAGCCAACTCTTGTGATAGCTCACAATAAGACTCTCGCAGCTCAGCTTGCTCAAGAGTACAGAGAATTCTTTCCAGATAATGCAGTGCATTACTTTGTCTCATACTATGATTACTATCAGCCAGAAGCATATATGCCTGTTACAGATACATATATAGAGAAGGAGGCGATGATAAACGAAGAAATAGATAGACTTCGTCATGCTTCTACCCAAGCACTTCTTACGAGGAAAGATGTGATAATCGTTGCATCAGTTTCTTGTATATATGGTCTTGGAAGTCCAGAAGAATACATGAGTGTGAATTTGCAAATCAAAAAAGGGGATTCCGCAGAAAGACAAAATATAATAAAGAAGCTTGTAAATATACATTTTGAAAGAACAAATGCAGATTTAGCATCTGGTCAGTTTAGGGTTATTGGAAATTCTATAGAAGTAATGCCTGTGAGCGAGAAAATAATAATAAGAATAAATATTGAAGATGACAAAATTTCTGAAATATTAAAAATCGATTCCGTATCAAGAAATATTATAGAAAATGATTTAGATCAGATTTTTATTTTCCCTGCAAAACATTTTATTACAAACAAAGATCAACAAGAAAGAGCTTTCAAGAGTATAAAAAAAGAGCTTGAAGAAAGATTAGAACAACTTAAAAAAGAAGGACACAATCTCGAAGCCGAAAGATTAAAAAGAAGAACAAGTTATGATTTGGCTCTTATAAAAGAAGTTGGTTATTGTAATGGTATTGAAAATTACTCAAGACATTTTTCTGGTAGGAAATCTGGAGATGCTCCAGACACTTTGATCTCATATTTCCCAAAGAAAGCCGATGGTTCGCCTGATTTCCTTACCATCATAGACGAATCCCACATTACTGTGCCTCAAATAGGTGGTATGTACGCTGGAGATGCTTCAAGAAAAAAGACTTTGATTGATTTTGGTTTTAGATTACCTTCAGCAAGAGACAATCGCCCGCTTAATTTCAAAGAATTCGAAGAAAGAGTTGGTCAGACAATTTTTACTACAGCTACTCCAGGAGTTTATGAAAAAGAAAAATCAGAGCAAATAGTAGAACAAGTAATTCGTCCGACTGGTCTTATAGACCCTATCGTAGATATCAAGCCAATTACAGAAACTAAAAATAACAAATCTCAGATTTTTGATTTTATAGAAGAAACTTTGAAGGTTGTAAAAGGTGGTGGAAGAGTAATTGCGACAACCCTTACAAAAAAGATGGCGGAAGATTTGAGTGAATATTTGAAAGAGAAAGGAGTGAAGGCAGAATATTTACACAGTGATATTAAGACAATAGACAGGATAGATATTCTCACAAGCTTTAGAAGAGGGAAATTTGATTGTTTGGTGGGGGTCAACTTACTTAGAGAAGGATTAGATTTACCAGAGGTAGAATTTATCGGTATTTTGGATGCTGACAAAGAAGGCTTTTTGCGTTCAGATACTTCTCTTATTCAAACCATCGGCCGTGCTGCTAGAAATGTGCTTGGTAGAGTTGTTTTGTATGCTGACAAGACCACTGGCTCAATAGAAAGAGCGATAGCAGAGACAAACAAGAGGAGAGACAAACAAATCGCATATAATAAAGAACATGGTATTACTCCTAAAACTATTATAAAGAAAATACATGATATTACAGACAGTATGAGAAGCGATCATGATAAAGCCGTGGCTGAATTATTAAGAATAGACGAGGCGATGATGATGAAAAGTCCAGTTAAGATAATAAAACAAAAAGAAATCCAGATGAATGCGGCTGTGAAAATATTAGACTTCGAGACAGCTTCAATACTTAGAGATGGAATTTTGATTTTGAAGGAGAAGATAGAAATGAGTAAAAAGATAGTTGTTAAAAAGAAGTAGAAACTGATATAATATTTATAAG
>CAIPUJ010000074.1 GCA_903868205.1 uncultured bacterium
TCTGGGGCTTTTAAATTTTGTGCGGGTAGGACGAATCGGACAGCGGAACATTAAACTTTCAGTAGAAAGTTTTGTGAGCTGGTGCCCAGCCTTTTCTGAGCGACGGCGAAGAAAAAGGCGAGGGAGATACTCGTCCTACAAAGGGTAGACTTAACAATCCAAGAAGTCTTTGACTAAATCAGATATCCTATTCCCTTTATATTCTCCACAATCAATAACTTCGTCAGTACAAAATTGATTATGCCCAAAGCCATTAATCAAAATGTTTTTTACTGAATTACCTTCTAAAGCATCTCCGCCATGTATTGGAGCTTTTAATTTTATTGCTATTTCTGCAAGCAGATCGTCAGACGAATAAATATTAAGAAACTTAGTTCTTTCCTTATCCATCGTGTTATCTACATTTACAGAACAAATCAAAACAACCTTATCTACATCACCGTCCTTGAGTTCATTAATAACACGCAAAGCAATATCTCCACCCAAACTAATGCCGAGTATACTTACTCGGTACCCTTTACTTATAAGATCCAAAGCTTGCTCCTTAAGTTTATTCTTGCCCTTCCTTACAGAAAATGATGTGAAACCCCTATCCCAGTCTAGATAAATTATCTCTCTTCCTTCTCTTCTTATCTTATGACCATAATCTTTCGCATAATTTTGATAAACTGGCTCAGAATTTCTAACCAATTGATACAGTCTTAATAAAAGTTTTTTTATAAAAGGAATTTTAGAATTTATATACTTAGTTCCAGCAACAATAATCACAACTTCTTTTTTCATAATAGAATCTTATCACATCAAATAATAAAACAAAAAAACACCTTTCGGCGATTTTTTAATGTGTGCTGTTTAAACTTTTATTTTTTGTCAGATCCAGAAATAAAAATTGTAATGATAGATAATAAAAGCATAATTCCACCAACCTCCAAAACTTTAATAGCGATATCTTTTGACTCTGGACCTCCAACCAAATCAAAAACAAACATAATTCCTAATATGGCCAATATTATGGAAACGATTAACGCAATTACTTTCGCTATATTTTTCATACCTTATAGATTTTATTATAATTAATAACGCTCCTATCAATTATACACCAAACAAAAAATCGCCGAAAGGCGATTTTTTGTTTATTTTATATTTAGTTATTTACCCCAGAATTAATTTTGCAAAATATAATCTGGCAAAACACTTGGTAAACTGAAGGATATGCTATTCGCATTCGTGTTTTGCTTTTCCAAAATAATATTTATCTATAAATAATCCCTGTGAGAAAATTTACGGCAAAATTAATACGGGGTTAGTAATTCTAAATTAAAAAAGCACCTTTCGGTGCTTTTTTACTAAGAATTACTTAACTGCATCCTTCAAAGCTTTTGCTGCTCTGAATTTTGGAACCTTCATAGCCTTGACCTGGATAGTTTCACCAGTTCTTGGGTTTCTTGCTGTTCTTGCTGCTCTTGCTTTTACTGAGAAAATACCAAGACCTGCTACAGAAACATCGTCACCCTTCTTAAGTGAAGCTACGATTGAATCGAAAACTGTATCAACGACTTGTTCTGCTTGAACCTTTGTTCCGTTTAGAACGCCGTGTACTGCTTCTACGATAGCTGCTTTATTCATAATAATTTGCAAATTATTTCGTACACCTGGTCAGAGATATACGAACCTCTTAATAAAAACCCTAAGCATTTTCGTGTCTCTGCTCGAGCAGATCCAAACACAAAGGGGTTAAAGACCTACTGACTATTATAATACCTTGGTTTTAAAGCGCAATAGGGAAATATATATTTACAAAATAGTAAAAAGTGTTTTAATTTTGACTAAAGACTAACAAAAAATGCCGATTTACGAAGCAAATCGGCATTTTAAGCCTTGCTTGCAAGAGAGAGAGAGAGTAAAATAAAGCCTGTGAACTTTTTTGAACTAAAGAAAAAACTAGAAAACTTTCCTAAGTATCCTGGAACCGTAGTGGTAAAACCAGGGCCAATGATAAATGAAGGATATCCAAGTAACTTTAATTTGAGTTTCGCTTATTATGAATGGACGAGAGAAGAAGGGCAAACTGGCCCATCTAAGCAATATATTTCTTTTGCTGGCGAAATGTTTTATACAAAATGTCAGCCTTGTATAAGGCCACAGGATTGGAGAAGTGTTGTAGAAAATGGAGAAAATAAATATCGTTATTTATCATATTTTCATATGGCAGATATAAGTGGGCTTATTGCTAGAATGGATTCTAAATACCGTAAAGAAATTGGTGTTTTTGCAATTCAATCTCTGATTAACTTTTTTAAGGAACTTAATTTAGATTTAAACAATATTTTTGTGGCATATTGTGCTGGAGGAAAAGTAGTTGATTTAACTCACGGTAAATATACTTTTGATAAAGAGGTTGGTAAAGACCCATTTTTTGACGAGTGGTTAAAAGCAGGAATCTCCGAAGGAAACATGATTCCAGATAAAACAAGAGACACTCTTTTGTCATTAAGGAATTATTCAAGACCATCGCCTTGGGGATATAGAAACGAAATATTTTATAAACACCAAGGAAAGTTATTGGATATCGCAACGATAGAACATCTATGTTTTGAGCCAGTATTTGATGAAAAAATGAATACGATTGATATTAATGATTACCGTCATGCTTTTTCAATTTCTGCTACTGGAGTAGAAAGACTTCTGATGGTTTTAAATGATCTTGATGATGTAAGAAAAGTAGATATAGTCTCACCACTTTATGATTTAGTAAATTCTCAAATAGAAGCTATAGATCCTTCGGATGCTGATATTTTGGTCCAAACAATTAGACCAATTCAAGCAATAATTGCCGATGGGGGATTATGGAAAACATTAAACAGCCGCAGAAAAGAAATAGCCAGAGCTTTCTATATGGAGTTTGCAAATATTTTAAACAAATATAATTTAGTTATTGATGATAAAATTATTACTGATTTGTTTTTGTTAAATGCAGATCTTCTAAAGGAAGATAGATATAAAAATGCCATTCCGACAATAATGGCAGAGTTGAAAGAGAGAATTGTTTCTTTGGGTAATAATAAAGACTTACCGATTGAGGTTAGAGAAAATTACAAAAAGATATTAGAGAGTAAGGATGGGTTTTGATAATTAAATAATGGGAGGTGGCGGAATTAGTAGACGCGATATTTTCCTTTTGGGAGAATATTGGGCGAAAGCCCGTGGTAGTGCAAATCTACCCCCCCCAACCAATAAGATTAAGTTGTTATTGGGGTGTAGCTCAATAGCAGAACGTTCGCCTTATACGCGAAAGGTTGGTGGTGCAAGTCCATCCATCCCAACAAATAGGGTTTTGATATGAAGATAGAAAATAAAATTTGAAAAACAAAAAAGACCGATTTTACTTAATAAAATCGGTCTTTTTTGTTTTATCCTTTAATTATCTCGCATACCCGGTAGTAGATTTTGGCATTGAATTTATTATTCAGCGCCATATTATACTTCCCGTTATATTTTTATATTAAGCCACAATTAAATTACAACCCCCGTTCGTAGAACTATGCCAAAATTCACTACCGGGCGTATTCTATAACTCTAGATTCTCTTATTATTGTAACCTTTATTTCTCCTGGGTATTTTAGTTCTCCTTCTATTTTATCCGCTACGTCCCTTGCGAGTTTCTTAGCTTCAATATCTGAAATCTTTTCTGGTGTAACAAATATTCTTATTTCTCTACCAGCTTGAAGTGCATATGATTTCTCAACTCCATCAAAAGAATTCGCAAGAGCTTCGAGTTCACCAAGTCTCTTCAAATAGTTTTCAATACTATCACTTCTTGCTCCTGGTCTTCCTCCTGAAATAGTATCCGCTACTTGTACGATCACAGCTTCAAGATTTTCAACAGGATATTCTTCGTGGTGAGACTGCATCGCTTTGATGATATCCTCACTTACTCCAAATTTCTGTAAAATTCTTCTGCCGATTTCTACGTGTGTACCAGCAACTTCGTGGTCTAAAGCTTTACCTATATCGTGGAGTAGGGCACCGGCCTTTGCTACTTGTACATTTGCACCAACCTCTTCTGCAATCATTCCAGCCATGTGAGACATTTCTATTGAGTGTTGTAAAACATTCTGTCCGTAGCTAGTTCTGAAATGTAATCTTCCGAGTATTTGTACAACTCTAGGATCAAGATTTATGATTCCACATTCGTATACAGCTTGGTCTCCTTTATCTTTTATAATTTTATTTATATCTTGTTGAGCTTTCTCTACAATCTTTTCAATCTTTGCAGGTTGAATTCTTCCATCCAAAAGTAAATTCTCAAGAGCGACTCTCGCAACTTGTCTTCTTATAGGATCAAAAGAAGAGATTGTGATAACACCAGGGGTGTCGTCTACAATAACCTCAACTCCAGTAACTCTTTCAAAAGCCTTAATATTCTTACCTTCTTTTCCGATAATCTTTCCTTTCATTTCGTCGGAAGGAATACTAAGCATTGTAGACATAATATCTGGTGAAACAGAAGTAGAAAGTCTTTGTATAGAAGTAGTGAGAATTTCTTTTGCTCTGTGCTCAAGTCTTTCTGCGCCCATTTCTTCAAGCTTCTTCATTCTGCCTAAAATCGTTTCTTCATTTTTCTTTTCTACAGAAGAAAGCAAGCTATTCTTTGCATCTTCTTCTGACATTTTTGCGATTGACTGCAAATCAACGATCTTCTGAGATTCCATTTTTTCTGCTCTCTCGCGAATTTCTTTTATCTCAACAACTTTTTGTTTAAGATTTTCGACTTCTTTATCAATATCTGCTTGTCTATTATCAAGAAGTCCTTCTTTTTTTATAAGACGATCTTCTGTTTGTTTAAACTTTTCTTCTTTTTCTTTTGCGTCTTGCTTTGCTTCTTTCAAAATATCAACAGATTTTGTCTCTGCTTCTATAAGAACCTTCTTTGCTTTCTCTTCAGCCTCAAGCATCATCTGTCTGATCTCAAGTTCCATTGAGCCCTTTTTACCAAGTGAGATTATAAGTCTCAAGAAGTAACCGACAGCAATGCCAATAAGGCCTGCTAGGCCTGCGAGGATTATTGCGATTTTTAATGTCATGTACGTGAAAAAGATTCCGTCTTTTTAGATCTTTAGAACGAGTTCCATGTTTAGCTTATTTAGTTGTATTATTCTTCTTAAAAACATATAACGTGCCTTAAAATCTGCCAATTCCAGAATCTTAAATTTAAAATTAGTAACATAATTATAATATAGTATTTAAAAAGATTTGTCTACTACTTGTAAAAAGGCACTCCTGCAGAGCGGGAATGCCTTTTTATCCAAGCTTTAACTAAACAAAGTAGTTATTTATAGCAAAATTGAATTGCTCAGTAAACAACTTTTTTATAGGTAAAGCATTTTGTAGCTCGTAGAATATAGTAATAGCTTTTCTATACTCCGTTTCATCTATGTTTCTTAGAGATAGGGGACAAACATCATGTGAAATTAAACAAGCGTTGGCTAAAATTCTTGATGTCCTCTTGTTACCATCTTCAAATGGTTGTATATAGGCGAGCATCATAATAGAAACTATTGCTTTACTCCACGGGTCATTCATTTCGTTTATCTTTTCTACTGTCTTTTCTAAAACCTCAGCAAGCTTAAATTTATTATCAATCGGTCTATAGTTTGTACCAGTAATCCCAACCCCTTTTGATCTAATTCCTTTACCTACATTTAATCCATCAATCAAAATAGAATGTAAATTTTCTATTTTTCTTAAAGAAATTTCTTTAAATTCATTTCTATTTTGAAATATATAATCCAAAGCCCTCTTGTGATTCAAAATCATGATAGCTTCGTCTTTTTTATGACCTTCAGCCTCTTTATGTTCTTTAATAAGTATCTCTGTATCTAATAGGGAATAGGTGTTACCTTCTATTTTTGAAGATTTCCAAGAAAGTTCAATCGTTATTCTTTCTATTTCTTTTGCGATTAAGGTTTCTGATAGATTTGCAATTCTATTCCTATACAAAGAATTTAATCTCTCAAATTCTTTGACATCTTCATCAGAAAAGATGTTCTTTAATCTAGAAAAAATATCAAAATTAAAATATATAGGATCTTTTGATCTTTCATCTTGTTCTTTAGACAAATATTCAACAAAATTTATTGGAGCCAAGATCTCACTTTCTGAAGTTAACTCGTATTTCAAACTTCTACCAGAACCAATCTTTTTTAGGTATCCGTCAGCAATAAGAGAATTTATATCTCTAATAAGAGTGACTCTTTCTATAGATTCACCATTATTTTGTAAGTAAAGTAAAATTTCCTTGTTACCAACAATCTTTTTGTCAGCAACAAAGTCAATAATCTTTTGTTTTCTTGTATCTAATTGTATCATTTTCATGGACTAATTGTATCATAATGATACAATTAAGCAAGCAAAATGATACAATTAGCTTTTCTGCATTTTAATCAACTTTTTACATACAAAAATCTGAGAATTCAAAACTAGCTATATAATATATAGCTAGTTTTGAAAAGATTAGTCTAAAATAGGTCTAATTATTGGTCTAAATATACCTCTGTCATCCTCGTGAATACGGGGATCCAGCAGTGTTTAATCTCCTGGATTCCCGCTTTCGCGGGAATGACAAACGGAGGGGGGGGGGAACACAAACACACCTTTTCTAAGGCCTTGCTTGCAAGAGAGAGAGGGAGAGAGTAAAATAGAAACAGTTGCAAAAAGGTATATATACCAATTTATAAATAACTAATTACAAAAAATATGGAAAAAATGGATGTTGGAGTGGAAGGGTTAGAAGAAAACTTAAAAATTTCTGAGGGTTCATTGTCACAAATTAAAAATATTATTGAAGAAACAATCGAAAAGACAAAATCAAGCAGAAACACCTGGCCAGTAAATAGTATAGTGGACCTTTTAGAAAAAACACTAAAAGATATTTCTGATTTAGAGGCGGTTCGTGACTTAAACAAAAAAGGAATCATAAAGGAAGTTTTTGAAACAAAGAAAGAGATAGCAGAAGAGATTCAAAAACTAAAAGATGCTGGAATAAATGTAAAACTTCCAAATATAAAAGAACTTCTGGCTTTTTTCTATGACAGAGAGATAGAACCTGGCCATTATTTAGTTGACGATGGTGGTAGCGCTCAAATGGTTGACTACAAAAGAGACGAGGCTAAGAGTAAAGATGAATTTGTAAACCATTACCATATCAAAAAAGGTGAAAATGGTTACGGAGATAATAATAAAATAAAAGCCA
>CAIPUJ010000075.1 GCA_903868205.1 uncultured bacterium
ATTTTGCGAAAAAAGTTATCAACAGTGAAAAAAGTATTGTATTTTTTTTTATTAGATGTAAAATTATATGTAGCAGTGAGGTTTGGTAATTTTTACCAGTGTCGATAACCTGCTAATTAATAGAATTAAATATTTTTTCTAACTTACTCAAAAAAATTCGCAGTTAGAAAATAAAAAATAAAATGGCCGCAAAAAAGAAAGCAACAAAGAAAGTAACAAAGAAAGCAAAGAAGATAAAGAAAGCTGTTAAGAAAACAGTAAAGAAAGCCGTCAAGAAAGCAAAGAAGGGAAAGAAATAGTCTTTCTGAAAAGCTTTTCAGAGATCACCAATCAGTCGAAAGACAGATTGGTGATTTTCTTTTTTATGGTATTATTACCCTTATGTTTTTAACAAAATTATTCGGAGATAGATATACAAAATATATAAAAACCTTGGATCCAGTGGTCAAACAGGTTAATTCTTTTGAGGAGTCACTTAAAAAGCTTTCAAATGATGAGATTAAAGCCAAGACAGCTGAATTTAAAGCAAGGCTCACAAAGGGTGAAAGTCTGGAGGATATCCTGCCAGAGGCTTTTGCATGTGTGAGAGAGGCTGCGGTAAGAACCTTAAACCAGAGACACTTCGATGTTCAGCTTATCGGAGGAATTATTTTGCATCGTGGAAATATTGCTGAGATGAAAACCGGTGAGGGTAAGACTTTGGTTGCGACACTCCCAGTATATTTAAATGCAATATCAGGACACGGAGCACATGTTGTTACTGTAAATGACTATCTTTCAAGAAGAGATGCCGTGTGGATGGGACAAATATATTCTTTCCTTGGACTTTCTGTTTCTGTTATTAATCACGAATCATCTTTTATGTACGATCCTAATCATAAAGATTTGGATGAAAAAAGAGATGAACTAGGATCTTTTAAGGTTGTGTATGAATTCTTAAGACCGTGTTCTAGAAAAGAAGCTTATGCTGCAGATATTACTTATGGTACAAACAATGAATTTGGTTTTGATTATTTGAGAGACAATATTGAGTATGCTCAAGGAGATTTGAGACAAAGAGAATATAACTTTGCTATTGTAGATGAGGTAGATTCTATTCTTATAGATGAAGCAAGAACTCCACTTATTATTTCTGCACCAACGGCTGATTCAGAAAATCTTTACGGTGTATTTTCAAAGATTGTCAGAGATTTCGTAAAAGATGTAGATTATACAGTAGAAGAGAAGCATAAGGCCATACAGCTTACAGACGCGGGTATAAATAAGGCTGAAAAAGCACTTGGGGTAGAAAATATATATACAGATGGAGGTATAAAATATGTGCACCATTTGGAAACCGCCGTAAGAGCAAAAGCACTTTTTGAAATAAATAAAGATTATGTTGTAAAAGAAGGTGAAGTAATTATTGTGGATGAAAGCACAGGAAGAATGCAACCTGGTAGAAGATGGTCTGAAGGATTACACCAAGCTATAGAATCTAAAGAGGGCGTCGCTGTACAAAAAGAATCTAGAACTTTTGCTTCTATTACATTCCAAAATTATTTCAGAATGTACAAAAAGCTTGCAGGTATGACTGGTACCGCGATTACTTCATCAGAAGAATTTTTCAAAGTGTATCACATGGATACAATACCAGTACCGACAAATAAACCGGTAGCAAGAAAAGATTTTAATGATTTAATTTTCCAAACAGAAAATGGAAAGTACAAGGCTCTTGCTAAAAGAGTAAAAGAAATAAATAAAACAGGCCAGCCTGTGCTTATAGGTACTGTTTCTATAGAGAAAAATGAAGTCCTCTCAGAATATTTGAGGAGAGAGGGTATTCAACATAATTTACTTAACGCTAAGAATCACGAGAAGGAAGGAGAAATAGTTGCTCAGGCTGGTAAATTTGGAGCTGTGACTGTTGCCACAAACATGGCTGGTAGAGGTGTGGATATTAAGCTTGGTGGTGTACCTTTCAATCAGGAGGAATATGAAAAGATAAAAACATTTGGCGGTCTTGCTGTTATAGGTACAGAAAGACACGAAGCAAGAAGAATAGACAACCAGCTAAGAGGAAGAGCTGGAAGACAGGGAGATCCAGGTACCACACAATTCTTTGTATCTCTTGAAGACACTCTAATGAGAGTCTTTGCAAATGATGTTGTAAAAAGAATGATGAATAGATTTGGTATTCCAGAAGATGAGCCAATAGAAAATTCTCTCATTACAAGAACATTAGAAAGCGCTCAAACAAAAATAGAGGGTTTCAACTTCGATGCCAGAAAGCACGTTCTTGAATATGACGACGTTTTGAATTTCCAAAGAAAAATTGTTTATGAAAGAAGAAGGGCAGCACTTATAGGAGAAATAGAAGTAGTAAAAGACAAACTTGCAGAAATTGCTGCAGATGAAGAATCAAGAAATATTATTTCAAATAAAATTGCTCAGTTTGGTGAAGCCGAATTCTATAGAATTGCTAGAATAATAATGTTGCAAGCTATAGATATGTTCTGGGTTGATCACTTGGAAATGATGGATTACTTGAGAGGAAGTGTGAATTTGAGAGCATACGGTCAAAGAGATCCTCTTGTAGAATACAAGAAAGATGGTTTGAGATTATTTAAAGAAATGCAGATTGCTATAAATGAGGAAATACTCAGAATGTTGCCACACATTGGAGTTGGTGCATTTCAAGCAGAAGAGGAAAAATTAAAAGAAACCCAAAAACATATGAAAGTGGCTGGAGCAGAGGGGAAGTCTGATAATAATGTTGCAGTACAAAGTTCTGGAGATAAGGTAGGTAGGAATGACCCTTGCCCTTGTGGTAGTGGAAAGAAGTACAAACATTGTCACGGAGCATAAAATAAAAACCCGACATACTGTCGGGTTTTGTTTATATCCAAGGTTCCCTTATCACTTTTCCAGATAGCCCAGATTCTGATCCCGATGCGTCGAATCTAGTTGCTACTCGGTGCTGTTGTTGGGTATCGCTAGTCGAAGAAGTCGGATTATTTTCAAAACTTTCTTCTAGCTGTTTTTTGAATTGCGGATCCATTTTCATATGTAGTACGCCTCCTTTATTCTATAAAAACATTAGCACTTACGTATTAAAAAGTAAACAAAAACAACAATATAAAATACGCCATGGCGTATTTTATATTGTTGTTTTTGTTTACTTTTTAATACGTAAGTGCTAATGTTTTTA
>CAIPUJ010000076.1 GCA_903868205.1 uncultured bacterium
AATATAAATGTTAGTAAAGTAATAACTAATTAAAATAATAATATGGCAAAAAGAGCAAGTCAGGATATTAAGAATAAAACAAGTCGTTCAAAAAAGACAAAGAAGAGATTAGCTGTAAAGTATGCAAAGATTGCAGTTAAAAAGGTGAAGAAAGTGAAGAAGTCAAAGATATTTAAGTCTAAATAAAAGCAGCTAACGCTCTTATATATCGACTTCGCTCGGACAAAATGTAAAATCAGAATTTCACACTTTGCTCCTCGCTAATCGAAATAGTTTCAAAAACAAAACCGAGTATATACTCGGTTTTGTTTTTTTATACTATACATATTGTGATATAATATCTGTATATATGTTTGATTTTATTTTTGGAAATTTAAAGAAGGGAACTCAGAAAGTTAGAAATAATCCCCAGCTATTTTATACAGTTTTTGTCGCTATTCTTATTATAGGTTCTTTTGTATTTATGGCAGATAGATTTGTAGGTATTGCTAATGATGCTCAAGAAAGACTTATAAATATTCGTGTTGGCTCGATTCAGGATTCTTTTGTTGTTTTTGCTGGAGATAGAATAGGTGACACATCATATTTAAATAGAAAAATTGCAGAAGTTGTAAGTGCAAATGAAACAATCAAAAATTTCCGTATAGTAGTTAGAAATAATTTAAACGAGAAGTTTGCTTCTTCTAGTGCTCAACCTTGGGATTATATTGTCTTGGCTTCAAGTGACGAAAGTCAGATTGGTGCGGTAGATTCACAAGCAGATATGCTTTATACTCTCGCTTCTGGTGATCCAAATCATTCTTTGACTATTCAGTTAAACTCTTCTGACGAAAGACTTTTTCAAACAGCTAGGGCTGTGAGAGATACTGCAGGAAATGTTGTGGGGGTAGTAATGACAACCCAAACTCTTTCTCAGGCAGATGAGCTCATAAATTCCAATATTAAAAATAGTATGATACTGCTCGCGGTGATTATTGTTTTGATTATGCTTTTGTTTTTGCGACATTCAAGAATTGTGGATTATATGGATTTGTATAAAAAGCTTAAAGAAGTCGATCAACTTAAGGATGACTTCGTTTCCATGGCTTCTCATGAGCTCCGTACACCACTTACTATTATTCGTGGTTATGCAGAATTTATTCGTGATGCAAAAGAGCTTTTACCTGAGACAAAAGATTTTGCAGAAAAAATAGATATATCAGCAAAAAGTTTAGACAATTTAGTCGGAGATATTTTAGATGTTTCAAAAATTCAGCAAGGAAGAATGTCATTTACAATGAGTAAGGTTACTCCAGTAGAAATTTTAGATAGTTTGATGAGCTCATTTATTTTGCCCGCAAAAGAAAAAGGTTTGAATATTTCTTTTGATAAAAGTGGCGTGGTAGAGGATCAAGTAATAATGGCAGATAAAGATCGTCTTAAGCAAGTACTCACAAATCTTATTGGTAATGCTGTGAAATATACAATGAAAGGTGAAGTGAAGGTTAGACAATATACAGAAAAAGGGCGTTTGTGTATAAGAATTAGTGATACTGGTATAGGTATTAGTGCTGAAGAAAGAGAGAGACTTTTTGAAAAGTTTTATCGTATTAGAACAAAAGAGACAGAGAATATACGAGGAACTGGTTTGGGCTTATGGATCACACATCAGATAGTAAAAGAAATGAAGGGAGATATCGCGGTGGAATCAATTAAAGGAGTCGGATCACACTTTATTTTGTCGTTTCCAATTATAA
>CAIPUJ010000077.1 GCA_903868205.1 uncultured bacterium
AATTAATATCCGAGAGGTCTCAGGGTGCTATAAATTACAATTAAAATGAGTCTTAATCCATTTGAACAAGTAGACAAAATAAGAGATTCCTTAGATTTGTTAAGGTTAAAAAATGGTGACGAGTTTGATTATAAGTTGGATGCAATTAAAAAAGTAAATGAAAATAGCGGTGTTGCAGAAATTGAAATTTCTAAAGAAACAGTAAAAAGAATTATAAGATATCTAGCTCACACATCCTATCTTGATTTATTAAAAGAATCGCCAGAAAACTTTAAAATTAAAATTAACGGTACCATTAAGAGAATAAGACCTAAGACCCTTGAGCTTATTTCACAAGAATTAAAAAATTATTACTCTGGAACTGAAATTATAGGGCTTTTAAAAGATGCTCACGTTTTTCCTTGGTTTATTATTTATCCAGAGTCTAAGTGGTTGATGTTTTATAGGGTTTTTGTTGAGTTGTCCTTATCAAGATCATCCACAGATCAAAGAATACTTTCCAATATTATTGGATCATCTATACACCCACTCAATCTCGGTGGTAAAAGTGAATTGACCAAAATTTTGTTAGATAAATTTAATGAATGGTTAAGTTACGATGATTATATTATTGTTGAAAATTCAAAAAAGGGGTACTCACTGTATGAAAAACCACCAGACAATGAATATACTGAAGAAAAAATAGAGGAAATGATTGAAGCTCATGAAAGAGAGGTGAAAAAACAGCGAGAAGAAGAGATCTCAACATTACAAAAACCACAATGTGTGGAATCAATTTCTATACTTCATAAATCATACAGAGCCGTTATGAGTTTAGTTGAAACTTTTACTGGTGATTATACTAATCCAACAGTAGAGATGAATGATTTTTATCAGAAATTAAAAGTTATTATTCTTAAGCAAATAGATGATCTTGCTCTCAATGATCCTGGTGGACCAATAGAAATAAATTCCTTAAGTTATTATACAGATAAAAATTACTACCTACCATTTACTAGTTTGTTTTCTGCTGAGAATGAATTTAAGGAAAAGAAACTTGTATTAAACTGGGATAGCATAAGACCAGAGATGAATATGATGTTTGGTCAGATAGATAATTTGTATCAGTTAGTAAACGCTAACGATGTTCTTTCTGAGCCAAATGAACAAAAGGCATTGAATGATGTCTCATTATTTTTATCTGAAATTAAGAAAAAGAGATTATCATATATGGCTAAAAAAATGGAATTACACAGATCCTTAAGAAGGAACAGCGGTCCTGTTAAGGTAGAGATTGTTAAGTCATCAGTAATTAAAACCGAATCTCAAGAAAAAAATTTTATTGTAAAAAATAATAAAAAAAGAATTACTCTCCCAAAGTTTCCAAGGACTGATTGGGGCAAGGTATCCATAAGCTTTATTAGTGAAAGAGATATACTTATATCTAACGGAATAGAAACAAAGCCCTCTTCATTCGAAGGGTTTGGTTGTGACGATAGTAGAACTGGCAGACCAGATATAAATTGGTTATTTTTGGAAAAATTAGCAAAGAATAAAGGGCAAACTTTAAATAGTGTTAGTGTAGAAAAAGAAAAAAAACAAAAGCAAAGAATCACAGATATTCTTCGTAAGATTTTTGATAATGACACAGACCCATTTGAAAAAGAAAGAGGTGGAGTATATACGGCTAAATTTGATATTAAATACCTCAATGAACCAGTAGAAGTAAAACCAGTTAAAAAAGAGTATCTTGATTTAGATGATGCTTATTCTGAAATGATAGAATC
>CAIPUJ010000078.1 GCA_903868205.1 uncultured bacterium
GAAATTCGCGATCGCGAATTTCGGTTTTTAAATTATATCTAATACCTTCCCTTTTGTTTTTTCTTTAAGCGCTTCTAAAATTTTCCCTTTCTTAATAAAAATCTCACTTTTTACAATCGGTCTTTCATTGATTCTTGCTATAAAATCTTTTACTTCTATTTTTTTAGGGTCTATCTCAATACCACAAATTTCTTTTATTGCTCCTTGTACAGAATCACGCAAAAAATGACGAGAATTCGCCATCACTGTAAATTTTTCTAAGTATTTTGCTATATCGAACATGGTTTTATTATTGTCGTCGAGGTGGAACCTTTCTGCAGATCCAAGGTTCCACCTCGACTCCTGGATTCCCGCCTGCGCGGGAATGACAGAGTAGATAAAAACCTTGCGGTTTTTATCTATTCATCGGCATCACAAGATATGTAAAACTCTTATCTGAAACCCCTTTTATAACCATCGGTTTATTTAATCCAGCAAATGAAAGAGAGATGCTATCTGATGGAATCAGAGGCAAACAATCAACTATATATTTATAATTAAAATTAACCTCTATACTCTCCCCCTCTATTGTTGAGTCTATTTTATTTACGTTCTCCCCGATATTTGAATTTTTTGTTTTTACAGTAAGACTTTTATTTTCCACGGAAACAGAAATATTCATTTGATTGAAGGTGTCAGAAAAAATATTTGAAAGTTTAAGCGCATTTATCAAATCTTGCTTCAGTACGACAATACTTGTCTTGGTTTCTTTTGGTAAAATTTGTTTATAATCTGGGAACATACCATCAATCACTCTAGAGACAAGGTAGATACCATCGAAACTAAATGATATTTGATTCTTCGTACAGTTTATTTCTATTTCTCCGTCATTACCGTCTACAATTTTCAAAATATCAGCTGCATTTTTAAAAGGAATAAGAATACCATTTATATCTACTGGCTTTCTGTTTTTAATTTTCTTTTCTGCAAGTCTAAATGAGTCTGTAGCGACAAAAACAAAGTTATCATCTTCAGAATATACATATACACTAGCAAGTTCTGGTTTAACAGAAGAGGTAGAAGCGCTATAAATAACAGACCTTATACCACTTACCAAATCTTTAATATTAATCTTACAAACCTTACCCTCATCTATCATGGGTACTGTAGGAAAGTCATCTACTGGAAGTGTTTTAATATTTGCTTCACTATTTGAAGAATACACCCTGAGCAAATTATCTACCGTCTCCAATTTAATATTTTTATCATCAGACAAATTATTCAAGAAGCTACTTATAACTTGCGCTGGTACGGCAACCCTTCCCTCTTCTTCAACTTTCACTGGAATAGATATTTCAAGCCCTAAATCTAGGTTTGTAGACCTAATAATCAAAACATTTCTTCTTGTTTCAAATAGCAAACAAGAAAGTACTGGTAGAGAAATATTTTTGCTGGCGATCTTCTCAGCTTTAGATACCGCCATATGTAATTTTTCTTTAATACATTCTATTTTCATATTCTTGTTTCCTTAAATTAATAAAAATTATTTTAACATTGACCTTATCTGACTTATTTCCTGTGCTAAGTCTGGATCAGTTTTCAAATCGCTTTTAATCTTTTCGTATGAGTGGATTACAGTTGAGTGATCTCTGTTTCCAACTTTTTCTCCAATAGATGGGAATGAAATATCAAAATCATCTCTCAATATATACATTATGACCTGTCTTGGTTTTATAACCTCTTTCTTCCTTCCCTTTTTATAAATATTAGCTTCTTCAATGCCGTAATATTCAGCAATTATTTTGATTACATCCTTAATAGAAACACTCTTTTTTAGCTTGGTTGTATTTTTTACCAAATCCTTGATTTCATTCAAAGACATATCCTTGTTTTTAAGTTGTGATTGGCAAAGAATAAGGTTCAAAATACCCTCTAGTTCCCTTATATTACCGTCTACAGAGGCCGCTAGATACTCTATAACATCATTTGATAGAGAAAGACCTATAAGTGCTGATTTCTTGCTAAATATCTGAATTCTAGACTCAAAATCAGGCTTTTGTATCTCCACTATCATACCGGCATTAAACCTAGATTTTATTCTTTCTTCTATATCAGGTATAAAGTTCGGATGTTTATCAGATGAAAGAATAAGCTGCTTATTGTTTTCATGTAATGTATTAAATAAATGGAAAAATTCTTCCTGAGATTTATCTTTCTTTGAAAGGAATTGTATATCGTCTATTATAAGAATATCGTATTTTCTGTATTTCTCTTTAAAATTATTTGCTGTTCCATTATTAAGAGAATTTAAATAATCATTAACAAATTTTTCTGAAGTAATATAGTAAACCTTTTTATTTTGATCTGCTGATTTGTAGTGATTCCCTAGCGCTTGTATGAGGTGAGTCTTTCCGTGACCTGTACTACCGAAAATAAAGAGCGGGTTGTAAGCTGCTTGTTTTTTAAGAATAGCTTGAGATGCTGCGTGAGCAAGCTCGTTGAAAGGTCCAACAACAAAAGTTTCAAAAGTGTATTTTGGGTTTAGATTATCTTCTTTGTTTATATAAAAATCATTAAGCGGTAGCTCATTATGGAATGTTGGTATCTTAACTGTATTTTTTTGTTCTTCTTTAGATACAAAATATTCCACATTTCTAATATTTTCTCCGAAGGTCCTGAGATTCTTTAATATGTCTTTATGATATTTGTTTAAAAGCCAATCTTTTACAAAAACATTTGGTACCCCAAGGTGCACTACCCCATCGTCTTGTTTAATAATAAATGTATCCTTAAACCACATACTGAAATTCGCCTTAGATAAACTAAGTTCTATTTCAGCCAACACATTGTTCCAGAGAGTTTTATTTTCAACCATATTTTTGTTTACCTTATTATAAATTGTGGATAGTTTTTATTAAAATTTACTTTTGTGTATAAGCTGTGTATATCTCGTGGATATTAATAATAATCTATTTTAATATTTAAAATACTTTACAAAAAGTTTTTTTTGGTTTATACTCCTACATTATGTCAGAAACATATCAACCTAAAAAAAGAAAGAGAGCAAAAACCCATGGTTTTTTGGTAAGAAGCAAAACAGCATATGGAAAGAGAGTTTTAACCAAAAGAAGAGCAAAGGGTAGAAAGAGATTAACAACAGTATAGATAAAACAAAAAGGGCCTAGTGCCCTTTTTTGATATATAGTGATATTATATAGATTAATTATGATTCCAAGGAAATACAGAGCTACAAGGATTGATATAGAAAATACTATTAAAACAGGAGTAACTCTTGATTCCCCTACTGTATATGCAAAAGTCTCAAGAAAAGAACCAGAAAAAACCGGCTTTGCTATTGTTATATCAAAAAAAGTTGAAAAAACTTCTGCAGGCAGACATCTCATTAAAAGGAGAATAAGCGATGTTATCGAAAAGAATTTATCTAAAATAAAACCAGATCTAAAAAAGACAGTGGTGATCTTTGCTAAAAAATCAGAAAAAATTCCTAGTTATGCAGAAATTAAAAAAGATTTAGAGAGTATTCTTTCCAAAATATTATAAACTCCCATACTAAAAAATAGCCACATATACGCCATAGCGTATATGTGGCTATTTAGAAAATTATTTTAATAAATAAAAAAGGACGGCGCTGGTTTGAATTACCATTGCCGTCCTATTTGTCCAGTTTTTATGCTGGATTAATATTTATAGTACCCTTTCTTGATTCAGTGTTGTAGCATCCAAACACCTTATCACCATCTGAAATAATGAATTCCCTATCGCCAAGTCTTGAAACACGACTTGCATGACTTGAGATATACCCGGAGAAGTTCCAGCTCTCACCAGAACCATCCTCCCATTCGAGTTGGTTAATGACAACATTAACCTCATGTTCCAATCCTTTGGGACAATTACTGGCATCCACCATAAAACGTACTGATCGACGTTTACCTTCAATTTTATCAGAGAAACCTAGTATTAGTGACCATTTTGATGGACCGTTTTTTATTTTCCGCTGTATCATACGATACCCTTTCATTGAACAAGTACATTAAATGAGGAATGTACCTAACCTCCTTATTTCCCAGCTTTTGGCCAAGAAACGACTTAACCATACGATTAAGAATCTATATACAATACTAGCACATTATAGTTAAAATGTCAACCAATTTCCTCCCCGCACCCCTCTCCCCTCATTTAATACTAAGCAGATGAAGCAGGCATGACTTAGCTTTTAAAAGCTAAGTCATGCCTGCTTTCTTAAAACTACCAAATCTGCTACAATCATTAAATGTTTCATTATATATTTCAAAACTTTTTCTACGCCCCTCTTTACAACGGACTAGTGTTTTTACTAGCCTATATCCCATTTATTAATGTCGGAATCGCTGTAATCTTATTTACTTGTATTGTAAAAGTAGCCTTATTCCCCCTTTCTAAAAAGTCTATTAGAACTCAATTGGAAATGAAGAAAATGGAGCCAGAGATGAATGAGATTAAGGCGAAATACAAAGATAATAAACAAGTACAGGCAGAAAAGATAATGGCACTATACAAGGATAAAAACTTAAATCCTTTTTCTGGTATTGCCCTTATGTTCATACAGCTTCCAGTACTTATTGCTCTCTACTATGTATTTCTAAGAGGCGGTCTTCCAAATATTGATCACAATGTCTTATATTCTTTTGTTAAAGCACCAGATGTGGTGAATATGATGTTCTTTGGTATAGACATTACAAAAACAAGCACTCTATTTGCTGTTTTTGCAGCCCTAGCACAATTCTTCCAGATGCAACTTACAATACCAAAAACACCAAAGAAGGCTAAAATTAAGGGTCAAAAAGACGATTTCAAGGATGAACTTGCAAAAAGTATGAATATGCAAATGAAGTACGTAATGCCCATCATCATTTTTCTAGTTGCCAAAAGCTTCCCTGTTGTAGTATCTTTATATTTGATAACAAGTAGTATATTTGCTATCGGTCAGGAGTTTTATATGAGAAGAGAAAAGAAGCCAGAATTAGCTTTAAATAAATAAAAATACTTGTCCCGTTAAAAATTCATGGAACACCAAATTAGCACTGTCGGATATCAAAAAAATAAGTAAATAAGTCGAATAGATTATAAATATTAAAATTTTGTACCGGGATGGAACCAAATAACATAGTCTCTAAACCAATAGATAAAATAAAGACCAAAGAAATGATCGAGTCTTTAGTAAAGCTTATGGGTGTGAAGCTTGATGCTGTTGAAATTGTGGAAGATGGTATCACAAACAGAACCATTTTTGTAATCAGAAGCACCGAATCAGGATTACTTATTGGTGATAGAGGAGATAATTTCCAGGCTTTGACACACCTAATTAAAAGAATGGTTTGTAAAGGTGATGAAAGTGTATCATCTCAATTTGCAATAGATGTAAATGACTACCAAAGCAGTATGGTTGAAGGTATTAAAATGAAAGCCGTCATGCTTGCAAACAGGGTGCGTGATTTGAAAAGCGATGTGGAGATGGAGCCAATGTCATCTTATGAAAGATTGGTCGTCCACGGTGCCCTTACAGACCAACCAGGCATCAAAACAGAGTCTGTAGGCATAGGAAGAGAAAGAAGAGTTGTAATAAAATACGTTAATTAAGTAGAACAAAAAAAAGGGGTTTCGCTTCGCGAAACCCCTTTTTTTTGTTTATTAATTTTTAGTAATCTGTAGCCCCCACAAACTCAAATTATTTTTATCTGTAAA
>CAIPUJ010000079.1 GCA_903868205.1 uncultured bacterium
CCGTACAGGTATTCAGTGCTTTTAACTCCACCAGCGGGAGCGCTACCGTAACCGTTGAGCCTATACCAGCCACTCCTGTGGTAAGCGTTTTGGGCGACCACTTGGTTAGCACAGCCACCACAGGCAACCAATGGTACAACACCCAGGGGATAATTGGTGGCGCAACAGCACAAACTTATTACCCAACCCATACCGAAACGTATTATGTGGTTGCCAGCAGTGCCGCAGGTTGCGAATCAGCGGCCTCGAACAGTGTTGTTTTTGGCTTTACCGGAACTAAACCGGGTATTGAAAACGGACTCAGTGTTTACCCTAACCCGTTTAAGGACAAGCTGTATATTGATTTTACGGCAAAAGTCGCAGGCGAGGTAAAAATTGAAATTTGCAATTCGATTGGCAGCGTGGTAAGCGTAGTCAATTCAAACTGCAAAAGCACCGGACTGAACCAAATAGTTATTGATGGCAGCAAACTTGCTGATGGGGTTTATTACTGCAAACTTTATACTTCAGAAGGGGTGTTGCTAACTAAAGCCATTAAAAGCAAATAGGTAAGCGTATTGAGTGGATTATAGAAATAAAAAAAATCCCTGCTACGGTGTGGCGGGGATTTTTTATGTTGATGTATGCACCTTTGAGTGGGGCTGTTTGGCTGGATGCGTACGAAAAGAAGACGCGCCCGACCGGGGGACTGGGCTTATGAATTATTTTTACCTATTTTTTAGAATAGCATTCAATGCATCATAATCAAGATTATTAACATGCAGATGAAATCTCATTTGATTGGCGCGTTTTTTAGCTGCAGCCCTTATATTGTTTATCCCTCTTGCGTTTAGTAGATTGTGATATGATGGGGCATGATAGGCTCTGGAACAAGCACATGCAGGATCGTTTGGCAATGTCCAAACACATAGCTTACAATTAATAGTATTTAGATTTACATTGATATCGTCAGTTGTTGAAATGCAAAGTGGGTTTTTGTCAAATCTACCAAAATCTTTAAGTTTACAAGAAAAAAATGTCTTCTCACAATCGTTTTCTGTAATGTTCTCGTATTCATACATTTGTTTGATGAATTCTTCTAGATTTAATCTAGCATGTTTATTTTTGAAAAATTCTACTATGTTTGACATGTTATGTATATTAGACGGTTTATTAATCGGTGGTTAGTTGGCGTTTAAAATGAATTATACATGTTTAAAAAGAAGACAAACCCAAACGGGGGTCATCTTTCATTGCTGAAATTTTCAGTTAACCAGTTATCTATATTTGAAGAGATACCGAGTTCATTCGCTAATTCTGTTACAAAACCGCTTATCTTATCAATCAAATCTTGTACAATGGCTTTATTAATTATTATCTCATCGCCATCTTTAGTTTTACCACTTCTATGGACCAAATGATGACGAATATTAATACTTTGCATTATTTGGCCAATGCTTGGAAACTTAATTTTAAAAGTTAATTCGTACATACTTTTAACTTTTGGTAAGTCATGATAAATAATATCAAGCATTATCCTCTTCCCTGTTACTTTAATTCTGTCTTGCTCAATATATAAATTCCTTAATTCAAATTTGCTTTGTCTGAATTCCGGATAAGTCTCGACGAAATTTCTAAAATACTCATCATTGTCAGTGGTAAGGTTGATGAATGTATCAGTGAGAAAAGTTTCTAGTGTGCCAATAATTCCAATAAAAATTTGGCTTTTTAAAATAGAATCCAATCTTTTATCATCTAATTCGATCTCATTTAATAGCTGATGGTTGGCAATGCTTTCTTGAAATCTTGAAAGAAATTTCTTGTTGGTGATTATAACATTATACTGTTCTTCATAATAATCTTCATTACCAAGATCCCATGGTGCAAGCCAAACTCGTTTTCCATCTTCAATTCCAATTATCTTATCAAGTATTTCTCTTGGAGCATCATTATCAAATTCAATGATGTGATTTATTACACAACCATCATCACTTCCATCATCACGGATCTTTGGTTTAACTCGCAGTAATTCAGAATAAGTTATACCTAATAAATTAGCAAGATGAAGGTCAGACCGTTCTTGCTTTTTTTCTATCAATCGTTCACTTGCAGAGCTCATATATTTTTTGTTTGTCTATATTCTTATTGACGTATAGCACTCCTTTCTGGTAAGCGTATGTTATACAGAACATGTGTAACTGATACTTATTTCTGCTATATTTTCAAAAGTATTAAATTTTCTTGAAGCAACTATTATAATGCAAAATATATTTTTTGCCTCTTTACTAAAATAAGCCACTCTTTGTTAATTTTAATTACTGACTTTCCGAACTTGATAGCTAAACATGTAGATCGAAGGAAGACTGCGAATAGTGAAGGAAATTCCAAATAAAAATAAGAGAGGCAATAGCCTCCCTTATCCCCTTTAGTTTGGTGTAGACCGCCTATAACCAGAAACTTTTATTTCCTTGCCATCCTGCACCTTTGTGTAAGGTTTAACAGGAACGATCTTCTTCCCTTTCTTTGTCTTTGCCATAATACATATGTTTAGCATCAACTATTATAAGTAGCTTACTTAAAGCAGGTGTATTTTCTTTATTGTAATTAAGAACAGAATTAGTACTTTTACGGTCTTCAAAACACTTACTAAATTCAATACTTAAGCCAGGCCCTGACACCTTTACGGCCTGGTTTTTGCTTATCAAAAACCAAGCCTGGCATGGGTTAAAAAATCTTTTATTTATAACTATGTCACAATTTTATATAGTGGATCATTTTTGCTAATTATATGCTTGATTTACTGATTGTAGCTCCGTCTGCAAGAAATATTCCTACAGAAGAGCAAACTGGTATGTATGAAATTTTGTCAGGCCATTAATTCTTATCTGTTCA
>CAIPUJ010000080.1 GCA_903868205.1 uncultured bacterium
AGATGTTGGTACAATAAGAGGGGACTATGTTTTGGATTCATATCAGATTTCAGACACAGATGGTAGACCGATAAGAAATCTAATTCATGCTTCTGGAAATGTTGATGAAGCAAACGCGGAAATAAATCTTTGGTTTAAAGAGGATGAAATACTCAAATATCGCCATATTCAAGATGCTATATTATATGATGTAAATTTGGACGGTATTCTAGAGACAGATGATCAAGAATAAAGGCTCACTCGGGTATTCGGTTTTGGAACACGCGTAATTTTCTTGCTAGAAAATTCGCTCACTCTCATACCGTCGTATTCCGAGAGTTTCCAAAACCGAATACCCTCGCTCACTCACGGGCAGAGCAGAAAAAGTCGGAGGTCTCTCCTTGAAGAGGAGTCTTCGACGGAAAAAGGTGAGTCCTCGGACTTGTTTTATTAAAATTAGACTAAAAAAGCTAGGTTTCCCTAGCTTTTTTAGTTGCATAAAAAATACATTTAATGTTAAAATAGATAGATGAAAAAATCACAATTCATTTCTTTTTCTTTGTATATTATTGGTGGACTCATTGTTCTTGGGGTTGTTGCTATTGCCGGCTCTTTGTCTCCATTATCTTCTCCGGCTCCAACTACTCGCACACTTAATGACGTATATCAAAAGCTTACAAATAATTCTTACTCAGCAAGTATCGCTGATTCATTTAATTTTCCTACAGGTGAAGCAACCTCTACAATGGCTACCGTAGAACAGATATATAATTTAATACCAACAATTTATCCGAGCACAATAATTTCTGGACAAACCATACTTGGCGTTTCTGGTTCGTATGATGTATCAAATCTGCTTTCTCAAAATGTTGCTTCGGGTACAACTTTTGGTGTAAACAGTGTTGGAACAGCTGTTGTTGGAGGAAATCCTTTATTTGTAAGACCTTCACTAAAGTGGAGCCTAGATTTAGGACAACAAACTTATGCTTCATCAACAATAATTTGTTCATCATACAACGGAGATGGTCAGACCCCTTCATTCACTAACGTATTTGATCTAATCTGGAGATTACCAACTGCATCAGAATTAACCTATGCCATTGAACAGGATCAGGTTTTGCCAGTAAATTATTGGGATAGTCGTTCAGATTTTGATTCTAAATCTATTAAATATGCCCCCCATGATCTCTCTTCAGGGTCGTTTGCTTTTATATCGTTTTATTGGACTTCACAAGATAGTTCATCTGCCGGTACTTCTGCTACTGTGATGAAGAGGGCTTGTGATGTAGATACCTGCGATCCAGAAGCTGATGATGCCGTTACGCATACTAGTAAAGCAAAAATTGCAACTACGAATTTACCAAGACTTAGGTGTGTTAAATAATTTTAAATGAAAATCTACAAAAAATTAGCAATAGTGGTGTCTGTCTTTTTTGTAATTCCTCACATTTCTTTTTCTGTAGTGTTTGGCCCTAATAACCAAAGCGATTTATTTTCTACAAATTTGGTAGATGAAATGATTAACCAGATTGATTCTAGGATAGTAGGATTTTCTACTTCTACTGGCAATATTGCTTTATATTCAACCAGAGCTACTTCCACTGGAACATGGGTGGTGAATACGAATAATTGGTCTAGAGTAGGATCTGTACCATTAGATTTTTCAGGACAATCACCATGGAACTCTACAGGCGGATATAATATGTCTGGAACACTTATAAGCCCTAGACACATTGTTTTTGCAGATCATTATAAGATTGCGAATGGGGCTACTGTTGTTTTTATTGATAGTAACGGAGCTGTCGTTACTAGGATATTACAAAATAGTATACCGGCTTCTACTACAGATATAAGGATAGGTATACTAG
This sequence comes from uncultured bacterium, assembly GCA_903868205.1. GTDB lineage: Bacteria > Patescibacteriota > Minisyncoccia > Phycocordibacterales > GWA1-40-21 > Bog-1340. The sequence goes on from CAIPUJ010000080.1 coordinate 1,848, forward strand.
ATTCCGATGTGCCTAGTACTGTAGCTTATTACCCAATAATTTCTTATGATCAACTTAAAAATTATTTTTTTAGAGTTGATGATGTGCCAGTCGTTATGCTTAACCAGAGAGATGAAGTTGTTGTTCACGATTTAGAAAAGATGATTCATTATTGTATGAGCAATTCAAATAATGTGTGTTCTTTATATCAAGAATTTTTAGCACATAAACTACCGCAGACCTCTTCCACCAGGAGTATTTTTTCTAAAGATATGGTTAATGGTGATTCAGGTAATCCTGTATTTTGGGTTATAAATAATCAGCTTGTTCTGGCAACACATCATAGCTTTACTACGGCAGGTAATTCTTACGGTAATTATATTCCAGAAATAAATTTAGCCATGTCGACTCTTCAGGGTGGAGATAATCCGTACCAAGTATCAACTTATGATTTATCATTTTTTAATAGTTATCCTGCGAGGAGTTATTTAGAGTTAAAGACTCTTAGTATCTTAGAGCACTCAGTATCGTCTTCGTTGGTCGGCACTGTCCTTGAGGATTTATCTACTGCTGATCCATCATACCCTAATTTTTCTATTATCTCTGGTAATACAGGAGATGTTTTTTCTATAAGTACGTCTACAGGTGAAATTATTGTTTCTAAACCAGAGATGTTGGATTACGAGACGTCTTCAGTTTTTAATTTAGTTGTCGGATGGAATGACTGGTCATTTCCTGGTTTGGTGACTAAAAATATTACTATAAATTTGCAAGATTTTTCAGAGAGTGTTGTTTTTTCTGGACAGACATATGTTTTTTCTTTAAATGAGCACAGTAGTGTGGGTTCATCGTTGGGCTCTGTTTTAGCAACAAGTTCTATTGCTGGATCTCCTGTAACGTATTCGATCATTTCTGGGAATACAAATAATGATTTTCAAATTAGTTCTTCTACCGGAGAGATTACTAACGTGTCCGTATTGGATTATGAAAATATATCAGATTACCACGTTGTTGTTCAGGGGGTAGATAATTGGATTATTCCAAACATTGCAACAACAAGTGTTGAGATTAATATTAGCTACATCCCTACATTTTCTACTTCTGATGAGTGGTTATATGTCCGCCCTGTTTACAGAGATTGGAAAATTCAAGGGTATACTTGGGGAGAGAATGTTGGATGGATAAAAATATCACCAAACGCTAGTACGACTGCTTATTTGGGGGATATTGGATTGTCAGGATATATGTACGGTGAGTCTACTGGGTGGATTTCTCTTTCTTGTAGAAATACCAACAGTTGTGATTTTGTAAGTTATGGTGTATTAAATGATGGAGTAGGAAACCTTTCAGGGTTTGCTTGGGGGGAGAATATAGGATGGATTCATTTCGGTTCTTCCACTTCCCCCTATAAGGTTTTGGTTAGTGAGACAGGGTTACTTTCAGGTTATGCATATAGCGAATCTGTCGGTTATATAAATTTTAATACTGGAGATTATTCTGCTACTACCACATGGAGATATCCTTCAAGTAGACTTCAATGCGATGACGGGGTAGATAATGATGGAGATAGTAGTGTTGATTATCCGAATGATTCAAACTGTTCTTCTCTTACAGATGATTCAGAACGTAGTCCAGGCAGGCGCACTACAAATAATACTATAGTTTATTCCCCTGTGGTCAGTACAACACCAATAAATTCTAGTTCTCCGTCTATACAAAAAAATATAATTCCAAATCAGACACAACCAGCTACACCTCCATCTGTAAATGTTCCACAAACTTCACCAATGAAAAAAGTTTTTAGTTTTACAAAAGATTTAGAAGCGGGTGATAGAGGTGGAGATATAGCAGAGCTCCAAAAATTATTAATTGAAAAAGGATATTCTTTGCCAGCTGGTGCCACCGGATTTTTTGGTGAACAAACTAAAAAAGCATTAATTGCTTTTCAATTAGACAACAACATAAAACCAGTCACGGGATATTTTGGACCAAAAACAAGGGGTGTTATTTTGGATGGGGTAAAAGAAATTATAAAACCACAAAATAATTTGAAATTTAATTTTACTAGAAATCTTAAATTAAATAGTGTTGGTGAAGACGTAAGGCAATTGCAAATGTATTTAAATAATAAAGGTTTTATTATTTCAGAAGGTGGGGTAGGTTCTAAAGGTAAAGAAACAGATTTATACGGTAAAAAAACATTGGATGCTGTGAAGAGATATCAAGAGTATTATAAAGATGAAATATTAACCCCGTTTAATTTGAAGAAGGGTACGGGATTGTTCTTAGAAGGCACGAGGAAACATGTAAATAATAACTAGATATATTTGCTTAAAAAGCTAGGGAAACCTAGCTTTTTTTGATGATTAAAATATGTAATAAAAATAGCTTAATAATTGCTTGACCCCAGCACCGTTTTTTAAATTATAAAGCCCTTTTCTATAATTAAATATAATTTGATTTCCAAAATAATCTTGTAAAATAAGGTTAAAATGAAAAGGGTGAGGGGTTAGCAAAATATAGTCGTTTTTACTCCTTATTTTGCTTGACTTTATTTTTGTTTCCTATATACTCTTCCTTACACAGATATGTTATATAAAAACCAATTTTTAAAGCGGAAAGTATAGTCAGCATCTTTGATGTTGTCTCCACTAGCCGCTCGAAAGAGTCGGTTTTTTTTACGGAAAGATTGTAATTTGAAAATTTAATTCTGTCACAATATCACCAATTTAATGTTGGGTCTTTATAGATATTGTAGGCAGGCAGGTGATCTATCAACTCTTTTTGAAGAGGGTTGATAAGATTTAAAAAACTGTTGTATGGAATTGATTTCATATAACAGGTTAAAACAAATTTTATTCGTCAGCGTGACGAAATAAAAAATTGTGGTTTTTAAATTTCCTAATGGGAAATTTAAGGGCGTATGGTGGATGCCTTGACTCTAACAAGCGATGAAGGACGTAGTATAGCTGCGATAAGCTTCGGGGAGGTGCCTAGCAACCTTTGATCCGAAGATCTCCGAATGGGGAAACCCTACCGTTTTAACGGTAATCTTATGCTTGACATAAGATGCATACCCAGGGAAGTAAAACATTTCAGTACCTGGAGGAATAGAAAACAATGTTACGTAAGTAACGACATTTCCTTAGTAGTGGCGAGCGAAAAGGAAACAGCCCAAACCTCTCACTAACTTTGCACATGAAAATATTTTCGTGGATAAAGTTAGTGAGGGGGGTTGTAAGATAGTGACGTCATATTTATATGAGAAAAGTTATAAAATATTTTATTAGCAGAATCTGCTGGGAAGCAGAACCCTAGGGGGTAATAGTCCCGTAAGCGAAAATAAAATATCTTTTTTGTCATTACTCTTGAGTATCTCAGGACACGAAAAGCTTGAGAGAATCTGCCGGAACTAACCGGTAAGGCTAAATATTGTTAGAGATCGATAGTGAACTAGTACCGTGAGGGAAAGGTGAAAAGCAGCCCGGTGAGGGCGGTGAAATAGACCTGAAACCATATGCCTACAAGGAGTCGGAGCGGGCAGCACATTGTATGTGATGTTCGTAAATTCAGTTTAAAATTATTTTTTATTTTATCTTCGGATAAAATAATATTTTTTTATTTTGAATTTGCGAACATCGTATATAATGTGCTGTCCGTCACGGCGTGCCTATTGAAGAATGAGCCAACGAGTTGATCTGTGAAGCAGGCTAAGTCCTTTACCGGATGGAGCCATAGCGAAAGCGAGTGTGAATAGCGCGTTTGTTTTACATATCAGACCCGAAACCATAGCGAGCTTGTCTTGAGCAGGGTGAACCTTTGAGAAATCAAAGGGGAGGCCCGAACCGTTTAGCCGTGCAATACTACCGGATGACTTGAGATAAGAAGTGAAAAGCTAATCGAGCATGGTAATAGCTGGTTCTCTCCGAAATAGCTTTTGGGCTAGCGTCTAATGTACCCTACAGGGGTAGAGCACTGGAAGGTCTCGACAGGTGGAAACATCGCGAGACCTATCAAACTCCGAATACTGTAGGCAAATTGTTAGGCAGTTAGACTGTGGAGGCTAAGCCCCATGGTCAAAAGGGAAACAGCCCGCATCTATATTTAAGGTCCCTAAATTCATGTTAAGTACACTTAAGGTGGTAATTTTTCTGAGACAGTAAGGAGGTTGGCTTAGAGGCAGCCATCCTTTAAAGATAGCGTAACAGCTCACTTACTAAGAGATTTTGCGCCGCAGATAATCGGGGTTAAACATGATACCGAAACTTAGGATTATATTTATTTTCGAATAAATATACTGGTAGGAGAGTATTCTCTTCTGCGATGAAGCCAAAGGGGTGACCCATGGTGGAGCGTAGAGAAGTAAGAATGTTGGCACAAGTAACCACAATGTAGGTGAGAACCCTACACACCGAAAAACCAAGGTTTCCTTCGCGATGTCAATCAGCGAAGGGTTAGTCGGGCCTAAGGGGATGGCGAGAGCCGCACCCGATGGACACATGGTTAATATTCCATGACTTTTATACATTGCGATGGGAGGACGAAGCTCAGTATGCTTTGCGCATTATTGGATTTGCGTTCGTGCTTTAACTGCGATCTTTAGGTAAATCCGGAGATCTTTCTTTAATGATGAGCGGAAATAGAGCGAAAATCTTACGGTTCGCCGTGAGAAATAAAGCAAAGCGAGCTTCCGAGAAAATTCTCTAAGCTTAAATGTATAGAAACCGTACCGTAATCCGACACAGGTGGTTTGCTCGAGAAGAGTAAGGTGAACGAGTGATAGCTCTTCAAGGAACTCGGCAAAAAAGCAGCCGTAAGTTCGCAATAAGGCTTGCCCATAGCAATATGGGCTGCAACAAAAGTATCCCTGCTAACTGTTTATCAAAAACACAGCTCCCTGCAAACTCGTAAGAGGAAGTATAGGGGGTGACGCTTGACCAATGCCAGAAGGTCAACCAACGACGTTGCTATCCGCAAGGGTAGTGGTGATTGTTGTAAGCCCTGGTGAATGTCGGCCGTAACTATAACGGTCCTAAGGTTCTCGATTTATCTTCGGATGAGTCGAGAAGAACTAGGACTGTCATAGGAAAAGATAAATAGATTTAAAAGCAACTTAAAATTACGCAAAAGTTACCTACGATGTAGTAATACAATCGGTAGTTCGAAAAATGTGGTTATCAAGAGACCAACGCCACACATCCTAACTGAGTCAAAAGTTCATAAAGTTATCAAGTTCGTAAAGTAAGATTTTTCTGACTTTACAAACTTTAAAAACTTTCTACTTTAAAAACTAAGTGGATGAAGATAGAGTCCAACTCTGAGGAATAGTTGAGCGAAGTTCCTTGTCTGGTAAGTTCAGACGTGCATGAATAGCGTAATAAGTTGGGAACTGTCTCGAAGAGCAGCTCGGTGAAAATGCAATACCGGTGAAGATGCCGGTTACCTGCAGTTAGACGAAAAGACCCTAGAAGCTTTACTGCAACTTGGTATTGAGTATATGTTTAAAATGCGTAGCGTAGGTGGGAGGATTTGAGATTTTTCTTTCGGGAAAAGTTGATCCGTCAGTGAAATACCACTCTTTTTGAATATATATTCTAATCTCTGAGGCAAAAACTCAAAGAAACAGTATCTGGTAGGTAGTTTTAGTGGGGCGCTACCCTCCCAAAAAGTAACGGAGGGGTCTATTAAGGTCGGCTAGGCGCGAATGGAAACCGTGCCGATAGTGTATTGGCATAAGCCGGCTTAACTGTGAGATTTACTAATCGAACAGGTGCGAAAGCAGAGCAAAGTGAACCGACGGTCCGTGTTAGAAGCGGCCGGAGATTATCGGACAAAAGCTACTCTAGGGATAACAGGCTAGTTCCGCCTAAGAGTTCATATCGACGGCGGAGTTCGGCACCTCGATGTCGGCTCATCTTATCCTGGGGCTGGAGAAGGTCCCAAGGG
>CAIPUJ010000081.1 GCA_903868205.1 uncultured bacterium
CACAGGAGACGCAACTGCTGGCGAGGGTGGCAGCGATGTATTTGATACAATGGATTTGGAAGATGGAGATGACGATGAACTATATGAACAAGCAAAAGACGAAGTAATACAAGCAGGAAAGGCATCTACATCATATATACAAAGAAAATTGCGTGTAGGATATGCTCGTGCTGCTAGACTCATGGATGTACTGGAGAAGAAAGGTATCATTGGCCCTGGAGATGGTGCAAAGCCTAGAGAAGTACTCGTAGGTAGCCAAGCGGAGGCAGACGAAAACAGATTGAAGGAAGAGACGAAGGATGTGGAGAGGAATGAGGGGGATTACCTTTAATCAGAAGTAAAAAGTTCATAAAGTTTATAAAGTGCAGAAAAATAAAAAAACCGATACTTTCAACTTTATAAACTTTCAACTTTATAAACTAAACACATGACTGATAGGCATAAAACCAGAAGGACACTTAAGATAGTAATAATCAGTTTTTTTGCCCTATTTATTTTTGGATATTCTTTCTATGAAATTCAAAAAGTTGTCTTTGGACCAAAGATAATTGTTTCAAACCCAACCAATGGCGAGATTGTTTCTGAATCACTCATAAAAATAACCGGGCAATCTAAAAATGTTCAAGATATTAGTCTGAATGATAAAAAGATTTTTATAGATGAGAAAGGAAATTTTAGCGAAGAAATGCTCCTTTCGTACGGATACAATGTTCTTACATTAAAAGCGAGTGACAAATTTGGAAGAAAAACAGACAAAACTATTGAAATAATTTACAAATAGGGGCTCGCTCGGATTGGTGATTTTGGAACACGGATATTTTTTTGCTAAAAAATTCCTCGTGCTCGGCTCAGTCAGCCTCGCAAGTTTCCAAAATCACCAATCCTCGTTTACTTACGGCAGAGTAGGAAAACAAAGAAACACCTAAATATGAGGTAAAAACAACTTAATTTTACAAACAAAAGGTAAGTATGATAAAATTGAACAAATGAAGAAAAAAACTATAAAAAAGAAAATGACGATGGATGATTTGGCGGTGGTGGTCGGCAAAGGTTTTTCTGATATAAGGAAAGAGGTGGATGGAAAAATCGATAATTTAGCGATAATGGTCGGTCATGGTTTTTTTGATATGAAAAAAGAAATGGATAAAAGATTTGAAGCCGCGGAGCAAAATCTTGAGCAATTTAAAAATACAACAAACTCAAAATTCGAAGTCATAGGGCAAAGATTTAATGATATGGAAGATCATTTTGATGGAGTAGAAAACAGACTTACGAATATTGAAAAACTTTTTACAAAAAATGAAGACGAGCACAAAGTATTTAGAACCAAAATAAATGTTTTGGAAAAAAGAGCATAATCCCCTACTTGGCTCTGCCAGAGCCAAGTAGTTTTATAAATTAATTATTAATAAAATGGCTAAAAAAACAAAGAGTAAAAAAGTGGTGGAAGATACTGAATTAGACACAGAAATGTCTATCGAGGAAACAGACTCCGCAAAGGCAAAATCTCATAAAGTAAGTATGAACAAGCTAGAAGATGCGATGAACGCCATCAAGACAAAATTCGGTGATGAAGCTATTATGATGCTTGGAGACAAACCAAAAGTAAACATAAATTCAATTTCTACTGGTTCTCTTGGTTTAGATGCTGCTCTCGGAGTTGGTGGCTTCCCTCGTGGAAGGATCATTGAAATATTTGGACCAGAATCTTCTGGTAAAACAACTCTTGCACTACACGCAGTAGCAGAAGCTCAGAAATTAGATGGTATTTGCGCCTACATTGACGCAGAACACGCTATGGACCCTGAATATGCAAGGAAGCTCGGAGTCAAAATTGAAGAGCTTTTAATCTCACAGCCTGATACAGGTGAACAAGCACTAGACATCGTAGACAGCCTTGTACGCTCTGGAAAAATGGATGTCATTGTCATTGACTCTGTCGCGGCACTCACACCAAAAGATGAAATCGAAGGTGATATGGGAGCATATCATGTAGGTAAACAAGCAAGGCTTATGTCTCAAGCTCTTAGAAAGCTTACTGCTATCGTCGCAAGATCAAAAACTGTTGTCATCTTCATAAACCAAATCAGAATGCAGATTGGCGTGATGTTTGGTAATCCAGAAACAACTCCAGGAGGAAAGGCTTTGAAATTCTATACATCTGTAAGACTTGATATTAGAAGAATCGCTCAAATTAAAAAAGGGGAAGAAATAATGGGAGGAAGAGTAAGAGTGAAGGTGGTAAAAAATAAAGTTGCAGCGCCTTTCAAACAAACAGAATTTGACCTTATGTACAATGAAGGTATCTCAAGAGAAGGAGAAATGCTCGCTCTTGGAGAAAAAATGGGCATAGTCAAAAAATCTGGATCTTCATATGAATACAATGGAGAAAAAATCGGAAGAGGATATGATTCAGCAAGAACATTCTTGAAAGAAAACACCAAGGTGTCTGATGAGATTTGGCTGCCAAGTATTGACTAAGTCG
>CAIPUJ010000082.1 GCA_903868205.1 uncultured bacterium
AAAGGTGTTTTTAATTTGTGACCTTAAGAAAGTGATAGTATCACTTTCTTCCGGGAGGCGAAGCCCTTCTCCCATATTTACGAGCAATTCTTATTGTGAATAAATGGGAAAGGGATACTGTTCCTGTAAGGAAAGACTGCCCAGTATAGTGTTCAGAACTTTTTATTAATTCTAAATATGTTATATTTATTCCTATGAAGCATCAACATATTCAGACAACTCTTGAAACAAAATTTGGAAGTTTTATTATACGAGTTTATTCTGATGCTTTTGGGAAAGAGACAATAGTACTACGAACAGAGAATTTTGACCCATCTAAACCTGTTCTTGTCCGTATCCACAGTGAGTGTATTACAGGAGATACTTTTGGAAGTTTACGTTGTGATTGTGGTGAACAACTACATCGCTCTATTGAACTCATAGAAGAAAGTGATAACGGAGTATTGATTTATTTACGCCAAGAAGGGAGGGGTATTGGTTTATTTGAAAAGATACGTAGTTATGAATTGCAAAGAAAAGGATTTGATACTTTTGAAGCAAATGTTATTTTAGGACATAAGCCAGATGAAAGAAATTACGAGTGGGCAAAAATAGCGCTAAATGATTTAGACGTTAAGCAAATTAGGTTAATTACTAATAACCCATCGAAGGTTTCAGAAATAGCGAAGTTGGGTATTACGGTAGTTGATAGAGTGCCGATTGTTGTTAAGGCAAACAAATACAATCAAAAGTACTTTGATGCAAAACGTGATAAGTTTAAACACTTTTTCAATAAAGAAGTCAGTTACTATTTTTATCAATTCCACGCAGACAAATCAGAGCACGTTCAAGCTATAGGTGAATTTTTACGAGACAATAAGCGTGACCCTCTTCTAAAGATTTGCGTAGGTGTAACAGCTAATCATCAGACGTTGAGTGATGAAAAAGCACTAGAACAAGTAAAACAGATATTTAAAACCTGCGAGTTTTATGAGGGCTTTGTTCCAATCCTACATTTTTCATTTAAGAACTCATTAGAGCCAAAAGAAGACATAAAAACTATTCATAGAAAGATGCCTTTTATCTCTTATCTCCAAACCAATGATGTAGCACCTAAAGATGTTGAAGTTATCAGTCTAGCTTGTAAAACATTCTTGGCGGATGTGCCCTTATTTGACGATAATTTCTTTCTGATTCACGACAAAAATTTTCGAGATATAATCACAAAAAATAAGGCATTTGTTCTTTTAGATAACAGTAAGGGTACAGGTGTAAGAGAGTCCAAAGAAAATTTGATGAAAAAAATAGATGCTTTACTAAGTTATGGTATGAATGACATTGCTATATTTGGCGGCTTTGGTCCGGATGATTTGGATACATATTTTGAACTACGTAGACACTATCGAATAAATTTCTCCATAGATGCAGAAACAAAGCTAAAAACTGATGGCGAAATAGATATTGAAAAAACCAAAAATTATTTAAGACAACTTCTACGTTTTGATGACCCTAAAGAAGCAGGTATTGAACAATCAAGAACATTTCTACAGCAAAACCAGACCGCCGACTGGACCACTGTAAATGTTGATGGGAAAGATTTTCTTGTACATCCTGCAGTATTTAATCCTGGACCATTTCCTTCAACTCGCTGGTTTGCAGATTTTGTGCGTGAATATGTAAAAAATCAAAGCGACTTCTGTGAAGTTGGATGTGGAGCAGGAGTAATAAGTTGCCTTGTTGCTATTGCAAACCCTACATTGAAAATTGTTTCGACAGACATTAATCCTTTTGCAAGTGAGACAACAAAACTTAATGTAGAAAAACTAAAGCTATCAAATCAAATAAGTGTTTTTGAAGGAGACGTACTTGATGGAGTAAATAAGTGTTTGAAGTTCG
>CAIPUJ010000083.1 GCA_903868205.1 uncultured bacterium
TGCGTTCCCGTCTAAATCCTTATAATTTTTATTTAATAAAGCAATTTCTTTTTCTATTTGTTCTTCTAATTTTATCGAGCTATTATTAAATTCTTTTGCAGAAGTAACCAAAGCAACTTTAGTAATTTCCTCATCTAGACTTTCTAAGGCTGATTCTTCAAATGAACCGTCTGAATCGTATCCTCCAACAACAATAACATACACAGCATCCTGATATGATACCGCAAAGACAGTTCTTACCCACAACAAAGAAAACAACAAAATAATAGACGTATAAAATAATTTTTTATTATTCATATGAACAATAATTATACCAATATAAAATATATTTACAAAGAAGCTAAAATAGCTATTGACCTATAATTTATAAATAGTATATTTGAAATAGAAACAAAAAAGGAGTTCGTTTATGAAAATAAAGAAGATTGAGCCATTCGAGTTCGACATCAAAAAAATCATCTTGACGATTTTTTGTGGAATAATTGGATTACTCATAATCAAAAGCATTAATTTGCAAAAGTTGGTTAAGATTCCAGAGATAGAAGCGCTGGCCTTCACAATCATGGCCTATATAATATTTGTGGCTGCTTTTTTTGAAAAACAAAAGGATGGAAAAATTCCTAGGAAATCAAAAAACGCCGCCCTACTAACAAACGCTTTTGCTTTTGGTTTATCACTCGGGTGTTTAATTTTTGTACCAGGAATCACCTGGAGTATATTCAGCTTAATTCTTATGATCATAACAGCGTTGTCTGCAACATCTCTGTACTTTGTTACAGAAGGAGTATCAGACTACTAATACCATAAGGGACCGATTCACTCGGTCCTTTTTTATTTTTTACAATTTCTCAAATCTTCCCTATTCTGGTACTATATTAAAGAAATGAGTAAATTCGCAGAAAATAGAAAAGCATATTTCAATTATGAAGTCCTTGAGAAAATCACGGCCGGTATTGAATTACTTGGTTTTGAAGTAAAAGCCGTAAAGGATGGGAAGATGTCTTTGGATGGAGCATACGCAATAATCAGAGGCTCTGAGGCTTTTCTCATTAACTCAAACATCACTCCCATTCAGCCAAAGAATACGCCGGTAGATTTTGATCCTCGCAGGAACAGAAAGCTTTTACTTACCAAAAAGGAAATAAAACGCCTAGGAGATATGGAAAATCAGAAAGGATTGACAATATCTGCCCTTTCGGTGTATAATATGGGTAAGAAGCTCAAAGTAGAGCTTGGAATCGTTCGTGGTAAAAAGACTCACGATAAGCGTGAGAGTATAAAAAAACGCGAAACGGATAGAGAAATAAGAAGAACATTGAAAGAATAATATTGGGGATGATCGGCCTAGACAATTGGTCCGTTCTCTCTTGCGCAAAGTGGAGCAACCTTGTGAACTCCTAAATCTATCAAGGACTTGTAAATGCAAAAAGCTTTACATCAAAAGTAGCGGCAACTTTATCACCATATTTTGGTGCTAAGGACCTTACTTTAGCTTACGCTTTAGCCTAAGCTACATTTCATCTACTGACTTCTGAGAGGTAGAATGAGGTGCAATATTTTCAGAATATATCACTAGCCTTCTCGTCTAGTGACGAAAATAGAGAATCGGTTTGTAAATGTTTTGTTGTTTTATAGTTTACAAACTTAAATCTGTCCTCGGACGGAAACAAAATAACTAGACTTTGTAGAAGCATTGAGTTCAATCATTTGCACGTGAGTTCGATTCTCACCATCTCCACATTTCAAAAATCAGCCCGCATTAAGCGGGCGATTTTTGTTATGTGGAGATGAGCAAGCAAACTGCTTTGCTTGCGTGTGAGAATCGAAAAGCGGAGCAGGACCCAAGTCAGCAGACTTGGGAGCGAGCTAGGGTCGTGAGAGTTCATTTGTGACAACAAATGAACTACTCCTGACCGAAAGTGGTAATCCACGGTTCTCGCACATCTCCACATACAAAACAAAAAAACACCAGAACTAACTGGTGTTTTTTGTTAAATAAATTACTTAACACAACTACTAAGCAAATCTACAATCCCGGCATCTAATTTACCTGTTGTATTAAAATTTTGGAAAACAGTAATTATACCCTCCTTCCCTATTTTATTTATCATCTTGTCAAAAGCACAGGAACAATAGTCTTCATTGGCTGAATTTACAGCACAATTAGTCATAAATTCTTTTTTTGCAATCTCATTTTGAGCTAATTGTTTTTTGATATTCAAGCGATTCGTATTTATTGAAGATAGTATGCTTATAGAAAAAATCGTAAAAATAACAGCAAGAAATATTAATAAAGACATCATACCCACACTCATTGATCCAGTTAAGGCCCCCTTTTTATTTCTTACACCAACAAAGGTTGATTTACACTTCGGACATTTCCTTTTTGGAATAACCAAAAAGTACACGAGAGTAATCATTGGTCCAAAAACAAAACACAACCAAGCTAAGACAGTAGCCCATATAGGTCTATTTTTTTCTCCTTGTCCGACGTAATCACAATTACCGCATTTAATGATGTCTATATGCTTTGGAACAGCTTCGACTACTTCTTCATTATTCATATTTTATAATATTAGGTTGGTTAATAAATTACCCCTGTAGCGAAGACCGTAGAGTAATCCCCGATCTAAGCCATAATCATATACAATTTTATCATAGTTTTAAATTACCATCCACATGGATTTGATAAAATAAAATTGTATTAAATTTGACTTTGTTTTATTAGAATGGTATTATTAAAAATAGAAAAGATGCACAGTGTGTCTTAGTTATGAAAGGAAAAATTATGGCAAAGAAAAATCCCATGGACATAAAAAAACTTGTCTCATGGATTACAAAAACAAGAAAAAGACAAATCGAGGAATCGTGTGGGTGTGGGAAGATAAAAATTCTTAACACACTAAAAAAAGATCCGGACCAGGAAATTCATTCTATTTACAGCAACATCTCTAATTGGAAAAACAGAGCCAGAGGTGAAAATGGCAGAGAAATAGAAGACCTTGATAGTAACGAGGATCTCAAAGTTTCTCAGGATGTTGTCTGCTCTCTACAAAGAATTTTCAAAACCGAAATCGACGCACTGGAAGACTAATCGTCTTCCCCCTTCAGCCGGAGCTTCATGCTCCGGTTTTTTAATACCAAACCATTATTTTTCTGGCAAAGTAAGATTGACCCAGTACTAGTTTTTTGAGATTCTTAATAAGGACGATTGAAACTGATTTCAAACTAGTACAAAGGAGAAACTACTTATGAGAATAATGGATGAGAAAGAATTCATTCAGTGGATTATAAACGAGATACGTCTGGAAAGAAGTCACGAAATTAAACAAACCTTCCTTAGAAATATTCGTGATAATTTCGAGAATGCCGTACGAATAATCGACTTACAAATTCATTCTTGGGTCACAACCATAACAAGAGATCAAGACGGAATTGAAGATGTCGTCGTTGATGATCTAACAAGCCTTCCTGTGCGAATAGCCGAAAATTTAAAAACGGCATTCGCCCAAGAAATAAAGGATCTAGCAGCTTAAACAGCTACTATTCCTGCTGGGACACTATGTCAGTGTCCCAGTTTTTATTTTCAAAAATTTATTTCCATTCAAAATCTCTACCAAAATGTCCCCAGGTACAAGTTTCTGCGAAATTAACTTCATCTAATTTTAAATACTCCCTTATTCCTTTTGGGCTTAAATCATAATCTGTAATTTCTTTTTCAATTCCGTCTACGATAGCGACAGCCATCACTGGATCTTTTTTACCAATCGCATATGCAAGCTTCGTATGAACCTCTTTCGCATTGTATTTTTTTAATAAGTCCACTGCAATTTTTCTAGCCATATAAGCTCCAGATCTATCCACCTTTGTATAATCTTTCCCAGAAAAAGATCCACCACCTATAGCTATTTCTGGACCATAGTTGTCTATCACCAACTTCCTTCCGGAAAGTCCTGTGTCTGCATCAAAACCGCCACTCGTCCACTCACCAGCAGGATTTATTAAATATTCTTCAGCTTTAATAACACTTTTTACAATCTCTAAAAGTTTATCATTTTTTGTATTCTGAAAACTTGCTACGACAGTAACAACTTTTCCACCATCTAATGTCACCTGAGTTTTTCCATCATAAGGATACACTTCAAATATTTTCTGACACAAATTACGAGCCAAGACATACTCAAGTGGTAGAAATTCTTTTGTCTCGCTTGTGGCATACCCTTTCATAATCCCCTGATCCCCTGCTCCGCCTACGTCTACGCCCTGTGCAATCTCCCTACTTTGTAAAACAATATTTTTAATTATTTTGTAATCTTGCCCAACAATATCTTTTACTAATTTTTCTATATCAGGATTACTGTTTGATGTTGCTTCACCATTGATAGTAATAAGATTATGCCCACCCATCACCTCAATCGCGACTCTACTATTTTTATCTTCTTTTACATAAGCATCTAAAATACTATCTGCAATATAATCACAAATCTTATCCGGATGTTTCGGACTAACAAACTCAGCTGTCTTTTTCATAGCTTTCTAAATTAAAAAATTCCTCATAAAGAGGAAAGATATAGATGACTAGTCTTATCTTTCCATAATAGCACTCGCTATTTGGCTGGATTTAGCACCTACTTATTTCTAAGGGTTGCCGATGGGTCCTTGAGCCAGTTGCTCTCGCCATACTCTTGATAACCACTTTGGTTGTATTTGTATAATAACATATTTAATAAATAATGCTAAAATACTCTCATGTCACAAAAAAGAAAAATAATTTGGCTAGTAATTCTTGTAATCTTTTTTATATCTATAAGCATACTGGTTAAATATAGTAACCAGACAGTGGTTAATTTCGATTATTACATAAATATATATTCTAATAGCATTCAAACCCCGACTCTTAATTCCACAATGCTTTCAGTTACAAAAGTATGTAATGTGCCAGAATCGATCTTCATATTCCTTGTTTTTGGATTATTCTTGCTCCTAAAAAACAAAAAGAGAGCTTTTTGTTTGCTTACAATAGCTACAACACTCGGAACAGTATTACCTTTAATAATTAAACCCGTAATCGAAAGAGTAAGACCAATAAGTAATTTGCTTCTCGAGACAGATTTTAGCTTCCCTAGCGGGCATGCAACTATAGCCACCATCTTTCTACTTTCTTCTATGTTTTTAGTGGCTCCAGCCATAAAAAACAACTTCACAAAAATTACTTTTCTTATCTGTATTTACTTAATATTCCCATTAGTAATATTAAGTAGAGTCTACCTCTCTGTACACTGGTTTTCTGACGTCTTTGCTGGTATTTTACTCGGCTTGATCTGCTATCTTATATCCAGCTATATATGTTGCCTTAAAAAGAAAAATATGCTATAAATATAGCTGTAATACACCCGCCAAACTTTTTTTAAAAAAATAGCTTGGACCGATCTTTTGTTAATCTAGTTGCTACATTTTTGATGTTAAAATTAGAATTAATGAAAAATTTACTCGGGTAAATTATTTTTAATCCAATACTTTGAATATAAGAGTTAGAATAAATCAACAAATAAGGGCAACGGAACTTAGAGTAATAACCGATGACGGTCAAAACCTCGGCGTTCTGTCTATTAGCGAAGCTTTGAAAAAAGCCCAAGAAATGAATTTGGACTTGATAGAGATATCTCCAAATGCAGTTCCGCCAGTTGCAAAAATAATGGATTATGGTAAATTTCAATACACTGAGAAGAAGAAGTTAAAGGAAACTAAATCCAAGATTCAAAACATTGAGATTAAAAGTGTCCAGGTGAAAATAGGTACGGACGAGCACGATCTCCTACTAAAAGCCGGTAAAGCTTCTGAATGGCTTAAGGAAGGCCACAGAGTTAAGCTTAATCTTTTCCTCGCTGGTAGAGCAAAATATTTAAATCAAGCTTTCTTGAATGAAAGAATGGAAAGAATGTTAAAACTCATCACTGAAGAATATAAGGTAGCTGAACCTTCTACAAAAGGTCCGAAAGGTTTGACGATAGTGATAGAAAGAGCAAATAAAAAATAGTAGAAAATAAAGAGCAACGCGATTATATTTTCTTAACCCCATGAAATAAGTACTTTAAACCCAATCGACATACTGAAAGTAAAGATAAAAGTTCGATAGGTTATAAGTAAATAGAGTAATTATTTCACGGGGTGAAGATTTTAAAAATTCGCTTCGCTCATTAATAAAATCATCATGAAAACAAATAAATCATTTTCAAAAAGATTGAAAGTAACAAAAAATGGTAAGATTGTCGGCAGAAAAGCTGGACAAAACCACTTCAACGCAAAGGAAAGTAGAGGTTCACAATTAAACAAAAAGAGAGCTGTTACAATCAAATTTACTAGCAAAGCGAAAGCAAGATTTTTGGCAGGAAAATTTTAGTAAAACAAGGAACGAAGTGACTATGGCTTTACTACCCCATGAAATAAAACAGGTAATAAAGCACATGTACAATTAGCAGACAAACATTTTATAAGTCGAAAAAAATAATTTATAAGTAATATTTCACGGGGTCATGATTTTTATAGTCATTGTACTCCTTAAAAATCTATGACAAGAGTTAAAAGAGGTGTAACAAAGAACAAAACAAGAAAGAATGTTCTTAAACAAACAAAAGGCTTCAGACTAAACAGAAGAAGCAAAGAAGCTGCAGCTACTGAAGCTATAATGCACGCTGGTGCAAATGCTTTCGCTCACATAAGAGACAAAAATGGTGTAGCTAGAAGACTTTGGAATGTACAAATAAATGCCATCCTAAGAGAAAACGGCTCAACATACAGCAAATTCATAGGAGCTCTCACAAAACAAAAAATAGAAATCGACAGAAAGATCCTTGCAACTCTTGCAAACGAAAATCCTGAAACTTTCTTGAAAATATTAGCAAAAGCTAAA
>CAIPUJ010000084.1 GCA_903868205.1 uncultured bacterium
ATGCGAAGAATTAAAGTTGCTATTTTGCGTGGAGGGCCAAGTGGTGAACATGATGTCTCATTAAAGACTGGTAAATCTGTAATAGAAAATCTTCCAGAAAAATATATTCCTATAGATGTTTATATAGATAAAAAAGGTATTTGGCATATTGATGGTGTGGAAGTAAAACCAGGAAAAGTTATTGCTGATGTTCACGTTGTGTTTAACGCTATGCATGGGGCATATGGTGAAGACGGAGAAGTCCAACAGCTTTTAGAACATTTCAAAATTCCATTTACTGGTTCTGGAACACTTGCTTCTGCTATTGGTATGAATAAAAAGCTTTCAAAAGAAATCTTTAAGGCAAGTGGAATTAAATCTCCAATTCATACAATTATTAAATCTGGGGAAGATGTATTAGAATTTTCTAAAAATCTTTTTAAAACCTTTCCAATACCAGTTGTTATAAAACCAAATAATAGCGGTTCTTCTTTGGGTGTAAGTATTGCAGATAATATTTCTAATATTGAGAAGGGAATTATAGAAGCTCTAAAACATTCTGATACTGTAATCATAGAAGAATTTATAAAAGGCAGGGAAGCTACTTGTGGTGTAGTAGACAATTTTCGTGGGTTAGATGTATATCCATTATTACCAATTGAAATTCGTAAACCAAAAGATGCTGATTTTTTTGATTTTAATTCAAAATACAGTGGAATTTCAGAAGAAATTTGCCCAGGAGCTTTCAGTCAGAAAGAGAAAGAAGAAATACAGAAGATGGCAATCAATGTACATAAGGCCTTAGGATTAAAACATTATTCACGTTCTGATTTTATTGTTCATCCCAAAAGAGGCGTATATGTGTTGGAGGTAAATACATTACCAGGTCTTACAACAGAATCTCTTTTACCAAAATCATTTAAAGCGATAGGGTATTCATTTTCACAATTTTTGGATCATGTGATTACTGAGGCGAGGAAGGGGAGATAATATAAAAAATAAAACCCCCATAGTATAGGGGTTGGTGGCGGGTTTGGATTTGCTCCACGTTCATTGAACGCCTGTTCAGCTATTCAATAACGACCCGCCTAAATCTATTAATATTATATACCTTTTGCTGTTAATCAAATAGAGTTGGAGTTATGGTATTTTGGGGAGAATTTGGAGAAATAAAAAATCCCCTTCTGCATAAGCATGCAGAAGGGGATTGCGTCGAATAATAAAAAACTAGTCGACGACTATACGATCGGGTATTTCATTCCGATCATCCGATTTTACCGGGAAGTGTTTTTCAAGGCGACATCCCAGAATATCAATTGCTTCGATAATTCCTTGAACATTTTTTGATTTTTTGATTCCTGTGAGGATCTTTGACGTAACTTCCTGCCAATTTTTGATGGCATCGCTCACCGCCTTGTCACCACAAACGGCTACCCATCGGTCTTCAGGTGAAATCAGTATGATGACACCATTTTTGTCGCGGGTCTTTCCGACACAAAGATCACGGAGTTTCTTTTCCGCCTCCACTTCAACTGCTTTGCGAACAGTGTGTTGTGAAGTTTGGCCAAGAACACATGATTTTGTCTTGATACAAACGACAATTTCAGCAGAGGTCAAACCTTCCGCATTAATAATCGCCTGCTCGATTGATGCAAGTTCATTTTTTGTAAGGAATACTGTATTCATGAATTTTCTCCTGTACTCTTATTACCAACCACCGGATGCTCCACCGCCAGAGAAACCTCCTCCGCCGAAGCTAAACCCTCCACCGTCTCCGCCACCTCCACCACCATAATAACCACCACCGCAATCGCTAGAGCCTCCACCCATCTCTCGAAGTATTAGTCCTCCGATGACGCCGATGATAGCCATAACAATTACTGAGATGATTGTTCCTGTGAGTAAGAAGAAAAGACCACCAAGAATTAAACCGCATATTCCACCGGCGACTCCACCGGCGACAGGATTGATTGCGCCGATAAAAACCGAGATAATAATAGCAATGACTGCTGCTATTATGAAACCTTGAGTTTTCTGTTCCTGGTTATAGTTATCTTGGGTATACTCTCCTTCAATGACTTTGATAATCAGAGAGACACCGTTGTCGATGCCTTCATAAAAATCTCCATCTTTGAATTTTTGGGAGATTTCGCCGTCGATAACTCGTCCAGATAGTAGGTCTGTTAACTTTCCGGTTAATCCATCGCCAACTTCCAGGCGAATTTTCTTATCTTTTTTAGAGATGAGTAGTAGAACCCCGTTATTCTTGCCTTCTTTTCCAGGTTTCCACGAATCAGCAACACGAATCGAGAACTCCTCCAAATTTTCACCTTCCAAAGATTTTACAATCAGGATGGTGATTTCATTGGAGGTTAACCTTTCGTATTCTTTCAGTCTCGACTCCAGTTTCTGTGCTTTGGACTTACTGAGTAAGTCCGCATAGTCGTTAACGTAACCAGAGTAACTGGGGACGTTAAGGGCAAATGCTGTTGAACACAGAAACAAGATGCAGAATGTAAAACAAAACAACTTTCTCATACCGTTTTTCTTTCCGGGTTAAAAAGCTATTGTCGGTGCAGTATTGCTACCTTCAACAGCTTTAAATGGTTGACGTACCTTGATACCGCTTACTGAAGCTACGATTCTTCCGAAGAAACTTCGAACCGAAGTGTTGAGTGTTGCTACCGTTTCGTTATAACGCTGACGTGCAACGACGATACGGTTTTCCGTTCCTTCAAGCTGATGTTGCAAATCGATAAAATTCTGATTTGCTTTCAGGTCGGGATATTTCTCGACCGTAACAAGAAGCCGGCTAAGTGCACCGGACAACTGGTTCTGTGCTTCGGCAAACTTCTGTATCGCTTCTGGCGACAAAGAAACACCGTCACCGATTTCAGCTTTGATATTTGTAACTTGTTGACGGGCTTCAGTGACAGCCAAGAGAGTTTGTTTCTCATGACTGGCATAACCTTTGACAGTTTCGACGAGATTCGGAATAAGGTCTGAACGCCGTTGATAGGTCGCCTCGACATTTCCCCATGCCTCGTTGACTTTTTCGTCTTTTGAAACCTGTTCGTTGTAGATGCCTAAAAAGGCAAAAAACAACACAACCATAGCCACGATGATACCAATACCTGTCTTGTTCATGAACATCCTCCTATTTGTCAATGTTCTTCCCTCTGTAGTTTTCGACAACATGTCGAATTATCTACACCCATTTAAAATAATAGCAGATATATACACAAAAGTCAAGGTGGTACATGTTAACCAAATTTATTGAAATTTGTGAGCGATAATGATTTGTTTATGAATTAATTTGTCTGGGTACCAGCTCATTAAATTTTCTGCTGAAATTTTAATTCCGCTGCTCGAGTCCTGGCGTAAGTAATACCCATTGCTTACTTAGAGTCCACCACTGTAAAAACAAAAAACCGCATAATGCGGTTTAAATTTTTTATACAATGGTGGACCTCGTAGGATTCTATTGGGACGAAATCATGTTAGATCTATATGAATGGAGTAAGGTGATGCCTTTGTATAGTATTAAAGTGTGGTAGGTTATTAGTATGCAGATAACAAGCGTCTGTAAAATTTATAATGAGCAATATTTTGTATTGGAGGGCCTAATTTAAATTTGATAGATTAATCAAATTTTAGGTTGTTTACAACAGATTCAATAGCAGCCAGGTTATCGTTATTGTTTATAAATATAAATGAGGTGTTATTTTTTGACATTATATATAGATAAGTATTTTGACCAAGGAAATCATCGCTTTCCATTGATGTCCTGAGACTTATTTTTTTAATATTAACACCTGTATTTCCTGTATATTTTACTGTGTTTTCTGAAATAAGGTTGTTATCTGGCTTTATTGGTAAAGGTATTGGTAAAAATGTACTGAGTCTATTTTCTTTAAAAAAACTAACCACTTCGCTTTCATTCGTTGATTTGGTGATTAAAAATATAATAGCATCATTAATCTTTAGTTTTTGATTTACATCTTGCTGGAATATACTATAAGTAATTGTTTTATCACCTAAGGGTGAATCCATAATGCCCAAATCTTGAATAGAGGGCCTTTTCCCAAAAAAAGAAGAAGAAAGATTAAGTGTAATATCAGCATCAGCTATTTTTAAGTAATCAGGTTTAGTATATATACCAAAATCTTTTGTTCTCCACGCAACGAAACCCTTCGGTGTATCTGTCTTGAATACAGAAGTATTAATACACGTATCCATTAATAACCAAGAAATATTAGTTATATCCTGCTCATTTTCTCCGACCACCTCAACAAGATTATTTTTCTTTTTATAAATTACTTTTAAAGAACCTTTTAGTCCAGATTCTGGTTGAATAAAAAGTTCTTTCTCATTAGTGTTAAAGGCTAAGATTGGAACAAAAGTTTCTTGTAAATCGGCGGTATTTTCAAACCTCATTATCTCAGCAGTAACTTTCAAAATGTTTGGAGAAACACCTTTTGAATAATTTAAAATAATACTTTCATTAGGATTGATTGTATAAATACCACCATTTTTTGTATTCCAATAAGAGGTGTGTCCAATTTGAGATGGCTCATTCGTTACGTAAGCCTTATTTAGAATATAACCGTCTATATTCCTTGGAATATCATTACAAAGCGTTGTTCCCTCAGTTTTATATTCTTCCTTTATAGTTAAAGTTTTATTAGTTTTTGGAAGAGTATCTGCGCTGGTTGTTTTAATTACTGTCGTTGCTGGAGAGGTTGTTTTTACTGTAGTTGAAGCAGTTTTTACCTCTTCGTTAATTTTGCAATCTTCCCATACTCTTGCGCACTTATTCTTTGCTTCACACCAAGAATAGCCAGCTGAACCTATACATCCGTGTTCATCTCTATCATTACCAACGATATTCGTTGTAGTCGCTACCTGATTTTTAGCAATTTCCTTTAAAGAATTTTCTAATTTATCAGCCGACTTTTTATTCACATAAACATAAGCACCTCCACCAACACCTAGTAAAGCAATAACTGCGATTATTAAAGGAATCACAAAACCTTTTTTATAGTTTTTCATATGCAATATAGTATATCAAACAAAAAAGGTTCCAACTACCCATTGGGTAGGCAAAAAGTACGTTGGTATATATAGACTAAAACATTAGTGGACCTCGTAGGATTCTATTGGGACGAAATCATGTTAGATCTATATGAATGGAGTAAGGTGATGCCTTTGTATAGTGTTAAAGTGGGGTAGTATTGTTAAAATATTGTGTGAATTGAATATGTTTAAGTTTGGGTATATAATTATCAAGTAATTAATTATTAACTAACTTAATATAGACAATATGTATTGTAATAAATGTGGAGAAGCTATTGTTGGTGACACAAAGTTTTGTAGTAAATGTGGAAATGAGGTTGCCCCTCAGGAATCCTTAGTTAAAGATACTGTGGATATAGAACAAAAAGTATCTGAATTAGATATCACAAATGATACAAGTGACAAAAATCTGAAAGGAATAGGAGGGTGGTTATTTTTGGTTTTTTTAGGTCTTATATATACTCTTTTTACATCGATTACATCCTCTTATTCAGTTTTTGTTATGTTTCAGGTTGGCACAGTAGAATCCATGAATAAAAT
>CAIPUJ010000085.1 GCA_903868205.1 uncultured bacterium
CAAATTCTATATTCTTCCCTAAATACTATTCACCACTTCTATCGCCTTCTCCATTTGCGGGTCTTTTTTATCAGTTAAGTCCTTGGCTGTAAATTTTACTTCATAATCTGGAGTAAGACCTCCTTCTGAAATAGAATTGCCTTTTGGTGTGAGCCATTTTGCGATCGTTACTTTGAGTGAAGTATCTGGAGTAAGCTTTATAAGCTCTTGCACTGAACCTTTACCGAAAGTTTTTACACCAACAAGTTTTGCTACACCTTGCTCTTTTAATGCGCCGGCAAGAATCTCTGAAGCTGAAGCTGAACCACCATCGGCAAGTATTACCATACGAAGTGTGTCATTGAAAATATCATAACCCTTACTTCTATAGATCACATCACTTGCTTTACCACCAAAAGCTTCACTTACTACAACTTTACCTACTGGCAAGAAGAAGCTAGCCATATCTACTGCAGATTCTAGATATCCTCCTGGATTTCCACGTAAGTCCAATATAAGTTTATGTGTTCCAGAATTTATAAATTCTCTAAGTGCAACTCTAAATGCATCTGAAGCTGGTGCATAGAAATTATAGAGTTTAATTACAAAAATATCTCCTTTCTTTTCTATTTCAAGAGTTGGAACATTTATAAGACCACGAGTAATTTTGATTACAAAAGGTTCTGTCTTCCCTTCTCTTGCAACTTTAATATTTACTATTGTGCCAGCTTTTCCACGAATAAGTTTTACTGCTTTATCCACCGACATACTTTCTGTTTTTACATCATCTATAGAAAGAATCGCATCGCCGGCTTTTATTCCTGAATTTTCTGCTGGAGTACCTTTGAGTGGTGCTACGACTACAAGTTGATTATCTTTGATACCAATTTCCATACCAACACCCTCAAAATTTCCACTTATATCACTTTCAAACATTTTACTGTCTTCTGGTGGCATAAATACTGTGTAAGGATCGCCGTATTCTGAAGCTAGGCCTTTGATTGCTCCCCAGACTTTTTCTTGATTATCTATAACTTTAGAAGCCTTTACTGTAGGTACAAATTTATTATCCAAAACCTTCCAAGCATCCCAGAAAGGTTGAAGATTTACAGAGCTTGTAGATGTATCTGAGTTTGTTCCGTTGCTTACGAAGACAATTTTCTGGTCTGTTTTTGAAACAAAAGAAGTGCCGAAATATACCCCAATACCGAAAGCCAATAACAGAGTGATTGTAAAAACTACTAAAAACTTACCAAAGACTAATTTATTTTTATTCATGTTAATTTACCCGAGAAAAATTTTTGCCAATTAATATTGTTTGTTTCGACTTAATACAGAATATTATATCACAATAGCTTTAATTAAAATCTATGTAAATAATAGACGACAACTTTTAACAAACATTGGCAAAAAATTTAGCGGGTTATCTCAAAGATTAGATATAAGGTCAATTTAAAAAATATCCGACACTTGGTATGTGTCGGATACTGGCTAAAAAAGATTTATCCTTTCATCTTCGCTTATTCCATCGATATCGATAAACATGCTTCTAAACAAATAAATGTTGAAACACATTTTTATTATGTAGGACTGAGAAGAATAAACAGTTAGTTCAATTTCTTCAAGTCCAGTTCCAACGGTAAACCTAGCATGGTTTGTTCCTGTTTCTATTACTGAGTCAAACAAACCATCGGTGCCAAACACTGCATCAACCAATGGGTCAATAAGTGGCGGGAAAAGACTGATAATGCTTTCATACGGCATCTCATCGTTTTCTTGTCGTTGGATTGTTTTTACATAATTCAAAAAAACTTCTTCATCAAAAATAAAACGTTGTTTAATTAAAGACGTCTTAATAAATCCAGTGATCATTTTGACCTCCGTAATTTTTGTGCCCCCTCTATCTATCCTTTATAATACTACTCTTATGTGAGAATGGATGTCAAATAAAAACCCCGTGCAGATTTGCACGGGGTTTAGGAATCATTTTATCCAATGGATAGAGCCAGACCAATACCGGCCACTGCTGCATTTTCTGAAAGATATCGATCAATATCAATACCTGGGCAAGTTGGGCGCCTCTTATTATCCCAACCTACAACAACTCTCCCATCCAAGCTCGTTTTATCAGAACACCGAGCAAGAGTATTCTTGAAAAGAATATTTCCTGTTTTTAATCGATATCCGATCATGGCATAAACCATTTCCGCTGCTTTTGGAACCCCTTCCATTTCGCCTACAAGTTTAAGCTGTTCTTCCCACGTAAGGTGATTTGCAATTGGATTTTTTCGAATTAACTGCCAGCCAATCTCACCAGATTCATGTGCAAAATCTTCGTCACCCCAGTTACGATTATTTACGACACTAAATGTAAACTCATCAGTATGTAGTTCGTGAATAGCCAGAAGAGGTATTGGAAATTGCGCAGTCAAAACGTAAGAATTTTTCTTTTTTGTCAGAAAATCCTCATTCCATGGCAAATGCTCAAATGCACGCAAATCTTTTAGTGTAGGATTTACACCAAAATATTTAATCGCATCATCAACGCCAAAAAAGTTTTTGCCCATAATCTTGCGGGCGCGTTCATGACTTTCTGATGGATTAAAACATTTACCGATTGTAAACCTTCTTATTTCCTCGGTAAATTTTGGATCGGTGTTTATATGGCTTGCGATCATATCTGCACTATCTCCAAATGCTGTCCATAGACGATTTGTTGCACCTTGAATCTCTCCAGCAGGGACTTTATTCCAGTTCATTTTATCCTCTTTCTCTCTGTTAGCTCTTTTGAAATTATCTAAAGAGCGACTAGATTACGAGAATACGATCTCGATATTACGTCTTGTTTCAGTTTTGAGACAAGCTTCTTATACCCTATATTGTAAGGCACAAAAAGCTTATCTCAAAAGAATGATTCTTTTTAAAGAGCTTGAAATTTATTCTGATAACACTATGCCGAAATAGACAAAAATTGTCAAACAATTTAGTGGTGCTATTCAAAGCTCACCATGGTGAGCTTCGGTATATTATAAACTGGTCACATATACGCCATGGCGTATATGTGGCTAAAAATAAATTTGTGAAAATATAATTTCTTGTTTTTATAGCATATGATATAATATTGTTGTTAAATATAAGCAAAAAAATGATTAAAAAATACACAAACAAAACAATTACTTGGATAGATGCCGAAACACCGACTATTACAGAACTTCAAGATTTGATGCAAGAATATTCTCTCGATCCTTCAGTTATGAGAGATCTGCAACTCCCTACTTATAAAGAAAAGATTATTGCCCAAAAAGATTATTTGTATTTGGTAATGCACTTCCCTGCCTTAAACCACTCAAGTTTGAAGGATGATGTTGATCAGGAGATAGACTTTGTTGTTGGAAGAGATTTTATAATTACAGCTAGATATGAAAATATTGATGCATTGGAAAGATTCCAAAAGATATTTGAGGTCAATACTATTTTAGACAAACATATGATGGAAGACCATGCTGGATATGTTTTGTATTACATAATAAAAGAATTATACAAAAATATTGGTGATGAAGTAGATACAATCAATGATTCTATAAAGAATATCAAAGGGAAGGTGTTTGAAGGAAAAGAAAAAGAAATGGTTTTCTCTATTTCAAAAATAAACAAAGACCTTCTACACTTAAATCACACAACAAAAACACATGAGCAAATATTAGAAGGTTTGTCACAAGCCGGAGAAAGAATATTCGACGGAGATTTCAAAGAAAATTGCGAGAAAATTTTAAATGAATATTACAGAATTCAAGATCTTCTAACACAAAGCACAGAATTTTTGAAAGAAATTCGTGGTACGAACGATTCTCTTTTAAATACAAAGCAGAATGAAATTATGAAAACACTTACCATTATTGCATTCCTAGCTCTTCCGTTCTCTATAATCACTGGTTTCTTCCAGCTAAACGCTTCAGGTAAGCCGACAATGAGTGCCTCTAATGACTGGGGTATAATTATAGCAATAGAAATAGTAGTGATGATTGTTTTGTTTGTTTTTGCAAAGATTAAAAAATGGCTATAAAAAAATGCTTTTGAAACTTTTTAAAAAATACTTAGCTAAAAAGTCCGAGGACTCACCTTTTCCCGTCGCAGACTCCTCTTCAAGGAGAGACCTCCGACTTTTTTTATATAATACACTCTCAAGAACGAAAGAAGAGTTTAGAAGTATAAAAAAGGGATATGTAGGGATGTATACTTGTGGACCCACTGTATATGGGTATCCGCACCTTGGGAATCTTCGAACATATGTTTTTGAGGATGTTCTTAAGCGTGTATTACAGAAAAACGGATACAAAGTAAATCATGTAATGAATATTACTGATGTCGGACACCTCACAAATGACAGAGATATGGGTGAGGATAAAGTAGAAAGAGAAGCACAAAAAACAGGTAAAACCGCTTGGGAAATTGCTGATTTCTATACAAAAATCTTTAAGGAAGATATCAAAAATCTTAATATTATTTTTCCAAATACTTTTTGTAAGGCAACGGACAATATAAAAGAGCAGATTGAGATGATACAAACCTTAGAGAAAAAAGGTTTTACCTACAAAACAACCGATGGAATATACTTTGATACATCAAAGGTCTCAGACTATACAAAGCTCTCAGGTCAGAATCTTGAAGCTCTTAGAGAAGGTGCTCGCGTAGAAATAAATGATGAAAAAAGAAATCCTACAGATTTCGCTCTTTGGAAGTTTTCAAAACCAGAAGAAAAAAGACAGATGGAGTGGAAGAGTCCGTGGGGAGTTGGTTTCCCAGGATGGCACATAGAGTGTTCTGCAATGAGTGTAAAATATCTTGGCGAGCAATTTGATATACATTGTGGAGGTTCAGACTCAATAAGTCTTCACCATACAAATGAACTCGCTCAAACAGAATCAGCTACGGGTAAAAAGCCCTGGGTGAATTTCTGGATGCATGGTGCATTTTTAAATATGGATGGTGGTAGAAAGATATCAAAAAGTGCGGGAGATATTATTACCTTAAATAACACTTTCATAGAAAAAGGGTCTTCCCCACTTGTATATCGTTTTGCAACTTTCTCTACACATTACAGAAAGCCAATGGAATGGAGTGATGATATTGCTATATCTGCCAAACAAGGTTTGGATAATTTATATTCAAAGATTTCAAATCTTGGGAATAAAGTTGGTAAAATAAATACTGAATGGAGAGACAAATTTATGTCAGCAATAAATGACGACTTAAATATGTCTCAAGCTCTTGCGGTGCTAAATGAAATGTTGAAATCTGAATTTTCTAAAGAAGACAAGCTTGCAACCGCATATGATTTTGATGAAATATTGGGTCTTGAGTTTAAAAATAATACAAAAGAAATAAAGGCAGATAAGATACCAGATGAAGTACAAAAGCTTGTAGATGAAAGATCTCAGGTTAGAAAAGACAAAAACTGGGCGAAATCTGATGAACTTCGAGATAAAATAAAGGAATTGGGATATGAAGTGAAGGATATGGCGGAAGGGATAGAAATTAGGAAGATTTAAACCCACTCATTTTAATAAGGTTTTTAAAATACGGCTATTTTAGGCCGTATTTTGCTATATATAAAAAGAAAATGCAAAATAGCCGTATTCTATTCAATACCTTCACACCACTTGCATAGGAACTAAATAATTAATTCCTCCGTGGACTCTTTTATAATTATAGTATCTCAAATAATCTTTGAGAGCACAATTAATTCTTTCTACATCATTCGGTAATTTGTCCA
>CAIPUJ010000086.1 GCA_903868205.1 uncultured bacterium
GGGTTTCGCGAAGCGAAACCCGTCTTTTGTTTTGTATTAGGAATAAATTTTGTTATTCACCCATTAAAGTTTTTGCCAATGTTTTTAAAAATGTTATGTATATGTGGAACAATATAACCACTATCTTGAATTAATAGCTATATAATAATATTTTGATAAACAATTTTTGTTGGCAAAAATTTTGTTTGGGTAAACCCTTTAAAGTTTTTACTAATGCATTATGAAATACGTTTATTATTTAATAATTACGATTTGAGCGATGACTTATTTAGATAACATTTTAATGTTGAGTATAAAATTTCATAATGCCAAAAAAGTTTTTTGATGTTAAAATACTGTGTATAGTAAAAGTTATGTAAAAGATGTCGCGTATAACTTTTTTATTAGTAAAAATTTTTTAGGGTAAATGTTAAATATATTTAAAAAAGAAGAAACAAAAAATTCAGAGCCAGTAATTGCAATTATTATGGGAAAGTCTGGTTGTGGTAAGGGGACTCAGGTGGAACTTTTTAAGAAAAAGATTGAGGAGAGAAATGGTAACAAAACTTTACATATAGAGTCAGGTGCATTTTTGAGAGAATTTATAAAAGGTGATACATTTACAGAAAAACTAACAAAAAGTGTTGTTGAATCAGGCGGTTTGGTTATAGAATCTACACTTATTGGTCTTTGGGCAAATTATTTAAATAAGAATTTTTCTGGAAGAGAAAATATTCTTTTTGATGGATGTCCTAGAAAGTTGATGGAGGCAGAACTCCTAGATGGAACATTAAAATTTTATAAAACGCCCAAATACAAAGTTATACATGTAAACGTAAGTGATGAATGGGCAACAAAAAGACTTTTGGCTAGAGGAAGAAAAGATGATACACCTGAGGGTATTGCTAAAAGAATGGAATGGTATGAAAAAGAGGTTATGCAATCAATTAATTTCTTTAAAGCAAATCCAGCTTGTGATTTTATAGATGTAAATGGTGAACAAAGTATTGAAGAGGTTCACGCAGAAATTTTATCAAAAGTTTTCGGGGAATAAGAGTCATTATCGAAATAATTTGTACTATTGAAAATAACTATAATTTGTATTATAGTTATTTTAGTGATTACTATAAAGACAAAAGAAGATATAGAGATACTTCGCGAAGGTGGCAGAAGGTTGGCTTTGATATTGCAAGAAGTTGCCAAGGCTGTTAAGCCAGGGGTTTCTACAGATACTCTAAACGATATTGCAGAGAAGATGGCGATAGACAATGGTGATAAACCAGCATTCTTAAACTATAGACCAAGAGGTGCGAAAAGAGCTTACCCAGCTTCTTTATGTGTATCTGTGAATGATGAAATAGTCCATGGTATTCCAAATGAAAATCCAATAATTTTAAAAGATGGTGACATTGTTTCTTTAGATATGGGTCTTACCCACAAGGGTCTTATTACAGATTCTGCTATTACTGTACCGGTTGGTAAGATTGATGCCGCTACACAAAAACTTTTAGATACTACAAAAGAGGCACTGAACGCTGGAATCAAAGTTGTAAAAGCTGGTAAACATGTCGGAGATATCGGATTCGCAGTTGAAAGAGTAGCTAAGGCAGCTGGTTTTGGTGTCGTAGAAGATTTATGTGGGCATGGAGTTGGTTATGAAGTGCATGAAGATCCATACATCCCAAATTATGGAGAGAAGGGCAGAGGCGATATTTTAAAAGCAGGTATGGTTATTGCTATTGAGCCAATGTTAAATGAAGGAGGAAAAGACATCACACTTGCCGATGATGATTGGACTTATAAAACAGCCGATGGAAAGAAGAGTGCACATTTTGAACACACTATTGTCATAACAAGTAAAGGTGCAGAAATTTTAACAAAGATCTAACTCTACTTGGCTCTGTCAGAGCCAAGTAATAATAATGTTCATTTGTTTCTGTATCAAAAAGGCTGTATAATTTATGCTATATGGAAATAGCTGGTTTTGAAAATTCTGAAAATAAAATAAAAACTCCTCAAGAGGAATTAGATTTTTTGCGTGGAGAAGTTTTCAGAAGAGAGAAAGAGCTTATAGAAAAAGGGGAAGAGGTTTCTAGAGATGCTGTTGTGGGACACGAATTAATAGAACATAAAACTAGAGACCCCAAAGAAGTTCTTCATCCAGACTATTCACTAAAAGAGAAAGAGGTTGAGTCCATTGTCCTAGATTTATCACCAGAAGAGCATGACACAAAAATGGCTGAGCTTATAAATATTCTCCAAGAAAAAGGAGTGCTCAATACTATATCTATAGTAGATGCTTTGAAAGACCCGCATGTAGAAGATGATTTTCATAGATTTTTAATTCAATATATTAAGGCTGGTTTCCCTATACGCGGAGCGAATGAACAGAGTCCAATTTTTCAAGCACTAAAAATGACTTTGTTTGAAATATCATTACCGAACAAAAAAGGTGACGAAGAACAAAAAAATAAAAATTTAAAAGAACTTGTTTCAAAAATGGAACAGTTCTATTCTGGTATGCTTTCTGTAGATAATGACAAAAAGAATTTAGATTATTTTGTGCTTGAGCTTGCCAATGCGAATCACAGTAATGAATTTGTTTTTTATATTGCGGTACCAAGCGTGAAGGCTCCACTTCTTGAAAAACAACTTTTATCTATTTTCTCAGAAGCAAAAATTATAGAGAAAAAAGACGATTATAATATTTTTAATGAACAAGGAGATTTTTGTGGTTCATGTGCAGAGCTTACAACAAAGGATATTTTTCCTTTAAAGACATATGAACAATTTGATTATGATCCTTTAAATGTTCTTTTAAATAGTTTTTCAAAAATTAATAAAGATGGTCAGGGGGCTGCAATTCAAATAATTGTTCAGCCAGAAGGTAATGAAAAGATTTCTTTTTACAAAAGGGTTTTAAAGGAGATGGAGAAAGGATTGAAATTTAAAGAGGCATTAAAGAAAGCAGATAATTCATTGATTGCTTGTGTTAAGGGTGTATGTAAGGATTTATTTGTTGGCGAGACTGCGAAGGAGAAAAAAGAGAAAGAAGAAAATAAACCAAAGGTTCCAGATCAAGGCGCTATTGAAAATATAAAAGCAAAAGTTTCTAGTAAGTTTGCCAAGGTAAACATTAGATTAATGACTTCATCAAGCACTAGTGAGGAAGCAAATTCATTACTTTTTGATTTAGAATCCGCATTTAATCAATTTGAAAACACTACTGGAAATAGATTTAAATTTAAGAAAATGTTTGGTAAAGACTTGCTCAAGCTTAGCAGAGATTTTTCTTTTAGAATTTTTAATGATAGTCAGAAAATAAATTTAAATTTGAAAGAACTTACTACTATTATGCATATGCCGGAGTCTGAGCTCAAGGGTTCTACTCAGCTTAAGCAGACCAAGGCGGGGACTGCTCCTGCGCCACTAGATTTACCAGAAGCTGGATTATTTCTGGGTACAAATATTCACAGAAATATTGAAACAAAAATTTTTGCTTTGCCAGAAGATCGCTTGAGACATTTTTATGTAATAGGTCAGACTGGTACTGGTAAAACTACACTTTTGAAAACGATGATTCGCCAAGATATTTTAAATGGTGACGGTGTTTGTATGATAGACCCACACGGTTCTGATATTCAGGAAGTTCTTTCATATATTCCACCAGAGAGATACGAAGACGTTATTTATTTTGACCCTGGATATACAGAGAGACCAATGGGTTTGAATATGCTCGAGTATGATAGAAGATTCCCAGAACAAAAAACTTTTGTTGTAAACGAAATGCTTTCTATTTTTAATAAACTTTTTGATATGAAAACTGCTGGCGGTCCGATGTTCGAACAGTACTTCAGAAATGCGGTGATGCTTGTTATAGAAGATCCAGATACTGGTTGTACACTCCTAGATGTTTCTAGAGTTTTGGCAGATAAAACCTACAGACAATTAAAATTGGCAAATTGTAAAAATCCCATCGTTGTACAATTCTGGAAAGAGATAGCAGAGAAAGCTGGTGGGGAAGCATCTCTTGCAAATATTGTTCCTTACATCACAAGCAAATTTGATGTATTCCTTTCAAATGAAATTATGCGACCTATTGTTGCTCAAGAAAAATCTGCATTCAATTTCAGAGAAATTATGGATAATAAAAAAATCCTTCTTGTAAATCTTGCGAAGGGAAGATTGGGGGATATCAACTCAAACCTCATTGGTCTTATTATTGTAGGAAAGATTTTGATGGCGTCTCTCTCTCGTGTTGATTCTTTTGGCGCAGATCTTCCTCCTTTCTATTTATACATAGACGAATTCCAAAATGTTACAACGGATTCTATTTCCACAATTCTTTCTGAAGCAAGAAAATATAAACTTTCTCTTACCGTCGCAAACCAATTTATTGCACAGCTTGAAGAAAAAATAAGAGATTCTGTTTTTGGAAACGTCGGTTCGATAGTCTCGTTCCGTGTAAGTTCTGAAGATGCAGAATATTTAGAAAAACAATTTGCCCCAGTATTTACTGCAAAAGATTTGATGAATGTAGATATGCATAATTCCTATGTAAAATTACTTTCTAATGGTCGCCCTGTCGCACCATTTAGTATGTTTACAAATCTTCCTCCAAGAGGAACAAAAATACTACTTGATAAAATCAAAGAATTATCATATCTTAAGTACGGTAAAGAAAGAAGTTTGGTGGAGATGGAAATAATGGAGAAGTACAAAAAACCAGATATTAAACCAGACCAGATAAAAATAACAGTTTAGTTCACCCATTAAAGTTTTTACTAATACATTATGCAGTAAAAACGTTTTTTGGCTTCAGATGAACAATTGTATTTTAGCTAGATAAGAGTTATGATAATTAAGTTAAAATTGCATAATGCAAAAAAAGTTAGTTTAAGGGTGATATTTTTTGTTTAGTGTCAACATAACATAAAGGTTATTCTGTAATAGTCGCGAATAACTTTTTTTATTAGTAAAAATTTTCTAGGGTAAATGAGAAATGAAAAAAGTTTTGTAATTATAAAACCAGATGGAATACAAAGATCTCTTGTCGGTACTATTGTAGAAAGATTTGAAAGAGTTGGTCTTAAGATCGTCGCTCTTAAGATGATTATT
Source organism: uncultured bacterium (assembly GCA_903868205.1). Lineage (GTDB taxonomy): Bacteria > Patescibacteriota > Minisyncoccia > Phycocordibacterales > GWA1-40-21 > Bog-1340. The sequence goes on from CAIPUJ010000086.1 coordinate 5,098, forward strand.
CCTACAAAAGATCAAGTAAGAAAACACTACACAGTAGATCCAGAATGGATAAGAAAAGTTGGAGAAAAATCTATAGCTGTATATGAGAAAAAGGGAATGGTTCCTCCAACAAATAATCCTGTTGAGATCGGTGAAAAAGTTTTAGAAAATCTTACAAAATATATGTCTAGCGGACCAGTACTTGCTATGGTACTTCAAGGAGTACATGCTGTCGGTATTGTAAGAAAAATAGTTGGTGGTACAGAACCTCTTACTTCAGATGTTGGTACAATAAGAGGGGACTATGTTTTGGATTCATATCAGATTTCAGACACAGATGGTAGACCGATAAGAAATCTAATTCATGCTTCTGGAAATGTTGATGAAGCAAACGCGGAAATAAATCTTTGGTTTAAAGA
>CAIPUJ010000087.1 GCA_903868205.1 uncultured bacterium
CAAAGAACGCCATACATGTGTTGGAAGAAGTCACTTTAAAAATCCTATAGATCTTCGTCAGTATAAGATAAGTAATAGCTATTGGCTGTGATTGCCTTCACTATCCACATTCTGGAATTGGTCCAGGGGGCAGGATTCGAACCTGCACTATACGAGCTCCATATGCTTTGATAACTAACTCTAAGCGTATCGTGAGATCAAAAAGGTGAGTCAGAGATTTTTTTACGCGCGTCTACCAATTCCGCCACCCCCAGTGTGTGCCCGGTGTTTAGGGTGCGACCCTAACGTGTTTTAAAAACAGGCCCGGACGTATCCTGTTTCAGTCGGTATAGATGATACTAATTACGTCTAACTAATACCTTTTGACGTGAGTCAGAGCTTTTCTATAAAAGCACAATGCCGTTAGGCAAAATAAGCAAGGCTCGGTTACTATCTAAGAGTAATCGAGCCTCGAAACTCCTTCTTCCAAATATGGTAAGATGAGCATTGTATTTAAATTTGGCCCGAGATAACCAACATACACCGTTTTATTTTCTAAACAAGTCTAGAGAATATATCGGATCCTCGGATGTGTCCTGGAGAGAAGACTCGAACTTCTGACCTCTCGATTATAAGTCGATAATCATTTTCTGTCGTCTCTATTTGAGCAAGGAGTGAAAACGAATTTTTTTAGCGCTCTAACCAACTGAGCTACTCCAGGATTTGTGTTACTAAGTTGCGGGGATAGGATTCGAACCTATGATAGTCAATATATGAAGTTGATTTAGTTGATAACCAATTCAGATCGTCTCGTAAGAGCAAGTGGTAGAATCGGAGATTTTAGCCAGCTTACCCCGCAATAAAAATATAAAAAAGAACCAACATACTACATTCGCTTTTGTACTAAGCTCTCATCTCAAAATAGAAACGTTTAGTCTAACTAAGAAATGTGTAGTATAAACCTGACAGCCTAATAAGATAAATCTCTGTATACTCAAAATATCTACATTACGTCAGGCGAATATGTATTGAAACGTTTCCCCACATATCACTTAACTGTTAGTTCTTTAAAACTTATAAGAGAGCAAATAAGTTGATGACGGGTTTGTTCATTCAGAAAAGTATGATAACCATCATCTAAAGCGTCTCTCTTTAGCCGGGCGGGGAGGATTTGAACCTCCAATCGCCGTTGGGGGAAACCAACACGACGCCCGATATGAAACTTAAAAAAATTAAGAGCAAAAATTTGATGAAGATGTTTTAGGTTGGTAATTTTCATACCCACCCCTCTAATGCAGAAGATAACCTTCATACGATCGTCTCTTAATATTGCCCGCCGTGAGGGATTCGAACCCCCGTTACTCCCGTGACAGGGATAACTAACTTCTGGTCGTTTCTCGCGAACAAAAGAGTGAAGTCAGTGTTTTTTGAGCGTGCTAACCACTACACTAACAGCGGAATTGTGGAACTGCCGAGAATCGAACTCGGGTCCTAAAAGTAAATTATATAACCTACTACAATCTTAGTTTCTTTTTTGAATTTCAATATCCAATATTAAAAGAAACAAACTATAAGGGATATCTAAATCTAGATTTAATCTGAAATTTTATGATTAGTTATTAATCAGATACTCTTTAATTCGAGCAGAATTTTGTAACTGTTAATTATGCAGCTACGAGCGAGTCGGAATAAACTTTTCCGTTTGCATCGACGAAAAGGTCAGATGCTTGTTCTGTTTTGCCATTTATTTTTTGTTCTATCGTAGAACTCTACGGATTGCATTTATACTAATTTATACAGTCAGTCGAAACCTGTCAGTCCCAGGTTTAAAATTAAAATAGAGATCAAAAATTCTACACGAGTTTGGTAGTCGGATTTTAAGTCTGATTGATAATCATGTAAATACGTATCTCTATATAGTTGCGGGAGGGAGATTCGAACTCCCGACCTCTAAGTTATGAGCATAGCGAGCTACCCCTGCTCTACCCCGCGATAATTTGTAGCGAGAGTTGGATTTGAACCAACGACCTTTGGGTCATGAACCCAACGAGCACTCCTAGCTGCTCTACCCCGCGATAATCTACCAGTCAAATATCATTTGACAAAAAATGAAACAAACAAAAAATTTAAATGTCGGGTAATATATTGAGGATTAGTCTAGCTAATCTCGTCTTTATATATGTATATTACAGTCTACACTTCCGCTCGTATTTACTGATGAGTTCAGAGTTCAGCTCACGCTGTGTGTCCACACTAAGTAGTGACCGTGACTTGTAAAACATACGAATGAGTTTGCACTGACTCGTACTTTGTTTAACGGATTTTCAAGTTTTATTTTTGATAACCAACACCGAACGTTTTGTTTCATTTCTAAAAAATTTCTAGCATTTCCACCAAGTATGTAAACGCAGTCAACATACTAATTAAAGGGCTTGTTTTATCAAGCCCTTCTTATGGTAAATATTATACCTTAAAATTCGTCTCTTGAGAACCCTGAGACGATGGCTGGAGTATCTGAGCTGAAGCCCGGAATATCCAACATTCCAAAATCTGTAGGGTCTGCAATACTGAATCTTGTAGGTGATGTAGCACATACTATTAATTTAGCATTAATACCCATCTTTTGTCTGTACATGTCAAGTGCCTGTTTAGGATGCATCTTTCCTCCCCATGTTTCGTTGTCAGTATAG
>CAIPUJ010000088.1 GCA_903868205.1 uncultured bacterium
CTTTTTCTTCTTTGATTTTTACAATAAAGTCTTTTAAATCCATTTGTCCAAGTTGTCCCTCATCTCTATTTTCTACAGTTATTTTATTTACTGCCATATCTTTGTCTCCAACAATGATTGTGTAGGGGACTCTGTTATTTTTTGCATCTCTTACTTTTCCTCCCATGTTTCCAGGGTTTAAATCACAATCAACTCTGAATCCTTCTTTTTTCAATTCGTCACCAATCTTTTTCGCATAATCATTGTGGTTTTCTCTTACTGGAACTACTTTTATTTGTATTGGTGAAAGCCAAAGTGGGAAATTTCCTGAGAAGTGTTCAATCATCACCCCCATAAATCTTTCGAGTGATCCTGATATCGCTCTGTGTATAACAACAGGCCTTTCTTTTTCTCCTTTTTCATTTACGAAAGAAAGATCAAACCTCTCTGGCAAATTGAAGTCACATTGTATTGTTGCAAGTTGCCATTCTCTGCCGATAGCATCATAGAACATGAAGTCTAGTTTTGGTCCGTAGAAGGCTGCTTCACCCTCAACTCTTTTATAATTTAATTCATTTTCTTTAGCTGCTTTTTCAAGAGCAGACTCAGCTTTTTCCCAAGATGCATCTTCTCCTAAATATTTGCTTCTATCATCTCCACGAACAGAAAGTCTTACCCAATATCCACTCATCATATTCATCGTGGTGTAGAAATCTTTTATAATTCTTACGATTGTTCCTACTTCTTCTGTGATTTGGCCTATTCTACAGAACAAATGCCCATCATCTTGTGTGATAGCTCTTACTCTTGTAAGACCAGAAAGCTGACCTGCTTTTTCATATCTATATACTGTTGCTGGTTCAAAGTATCTTACAGGCATATCTCTGTATGAGAATTGATTGTCAGAAAATATTTGCATATGATGAGGACAGTTCATGGGCTTCATGAAGAATTCTTCGTCTCCACCTTTTACTCTGAATAGTTCCTCACCGAATTTAGCTGCGTGGCCAGAAGTCTCATACAAACCTTTCTTTGTGATATGGGGAGTCCACACTCTGTCATATCCATTATCTTTATGTAAGTCCCATAGATAGTCTTCAATTTCTTTCCTTATGATCATTCCTTTTGGTTGCATAAGAGGGAAGCCAGCACCAACTAAATCTGAAAGAGTAAAAAGTTTTAATTCTTTTCCAAGTTTTCTATGATCTCTTTTTCTTGCTTCTTCTTGCATAAGTTCAAATGCAGCAAGTTCCTCTTTCGTTACAAATGCTAGTCCGTATATTCTTGTAAGCATCTTATTATTCTCATCACCCTTCCAGTATGCTCCAGCAATTCTTTCTAGTTTAAATGCATCTGTTTTTATTTCTTTTATATCATCTATATGTGGTCCAGCACAAAGGTCTGTAAAATTACCAGAAGTATAAATACTAAGTTCTTTACCATCTTTATTATATTCTTCTATGAGCTCAAGTTTATATGGATTACCAGCAAAAATTTCTTTGCCTTCTTCGTATGAAATAGTTTTCTTTTCAAAACTATTCCATTTTTTTACCAATTCTCTCATCTTCTGTTCTATCTTTCCCAAATCTTTTTCTACTATAGGTGAAGTAAAATCAAAGTCATAGTAAAAACCATTATCTATTGCAGGACCAGTTGCGATTTTTACATCTGGCCAAAGTTCTAAAACTGCTGCACCAAGTAAATGGGCGAGCGAGTGTCTCATTTTCATTAACTTTTCTTGTTCCATATATTTTGTAATTTGTTATTCCTCTGTTTCTGTCATCCTCGCGAATGCGGGGATCCAGTTTTAATTTTTCTAGATTCCCATTTTCATGGGAATGACAGAGTGGAGGATTATTAATAATTAAAATCGCCCTGGTAAAAATACAATCATTTGTATTCTTACCAGGGCGCACAATTCTATAATTGTTCGTGGTTCCACCTAGTTTTCCGTTTTTGACGGACTCTCATTTAAATAGATTAGCCAATTTGGTTCATTTCTCTGTCATCCTCGCGAAGGCGGGGATCCAGATTCTTGAATTATGGTTGGTAGCCACAACAATCTCTATAGATATATAGTATTCCAATGCCTTTGGTATGTCAATGTCGCGTTGTTTTCTGGTTTATTATCTTTCTATGCTAAAATAACTCCTATGACTCAAAAAGAGGCAATGGAGATTTTGAAGATGGGATACAACTGCTATATTACTGGCCCAGCTGGAAGTGGTAAAACACATCTTTTAAATGAATATATTAAATTCCTCAAAAACAAAGGAGTAGAAGTCGGTATTACTGCTTCTACTGGTATTGCTGCAACACATATGGGAGGTACAACTATTCATTCTTGGACAGGATTGGGGATAAGAGATGTTCTTACCGAATACGATCTAGAAGATTTAGAAACAAAAAAATATCTTTATGATAGATTTCAAAATACGAAAGTCTTGGTGCTCGATGAAATTTCGATGCTTCATCATTATAGATTAGATTTGGTAGACAGAATCGCGAGACATTTAAAAAGAAATAATTTACCATTTGGTGGAATGCAAGTTATCCTTTGTGGAGATTTCTTTCAACTACCACCAGTTTCAAGACAGGGTGAAATGGAATCTTTTTTCTCATATCGCTCAAATGCTTGGAGAGAGCTAGGGCTTAAGATTTGTTATTTAGAAGAACAACACAGACAGAAGGATAAAATCTTTATAAGAATACTAAATGATATTCGTGCGAATAGAATGAGCGAAGAAAGCTTGCATCATTTGAAATCTAGATATAATAAAGTTCCAAATTCCTCTATTGAACCAACCAAACTTCACACACATAATTACGATGTAGACAATATAAATGATGTTGAGCTCAACAAACTTCAAACAGATGTCTTTGTATATAATATGGAGAGTAAGGGTAAAAAGCCTCTTGTAGAATCTCTTCAGAAAAGTTGTTTGGCCCCTGGAACACTTAGGCTCAAAATTGGTGCGAGAGTAATTTTTGTAAAAAATAATTTTGAGTGCGGATATGCGAATGGAACACTAGGTAAAGTGATTTCTTGTGATTATTCTGGTCCGAAGGTTATGACAACTTCTGGGAAAATAATAAATGTAGAAAGAGAAACATGGATGATAGAAGAAGAGGGTAAAAGAAAAGCTGAAATAAGCCAGTATCCACTTCGTTTGGCTTGGGCTATCACTGTACACAAGAGTCAGGGTATGAGCTTGGATGCTGTAGAAGTAGATCTTTCTAAATCATTTGAAAAGGGAATGGGCTACGTGGCTCTTTCTCGTGTTCGTTCGCTAGAAGGGCTAAATATTCTTGGAATAAATAAAAATGCTCTTGAAGTAAGAGATGATGTTTTAGAATTCGATGAAACTCTACAGGAAATGTCCGAGAAAGATAATAGATGGCTAAGCACCATTAATGAAAGTGAAATAAAAGAGAAGCAAGATGAATTTTTGAGTAAAATTGCTCCAGCAGACGGTGGAAAAAGTAAAACAAAAAAGAAAAAAGTTTCTGTGTTTTTTCAAACAAAAACGATGCTTGAAGAAGGTTTGACTGTAAAAGAAATTGCAAAGAGCAAAGGGGTGAAACCAGAGACGATTATTGCACATTTAGAAAAGATCGTGGACAAAGAACCGGATTTTGATATATCACATTTGAAAAAAGAAATTTCTGCAGATAAATTTAGAAAAATTTGGAATGCTTTCAAGGATTCTTATGGAGAAAATAGAGATTTACTTTTGGCTCCTATAAAAAACAAACTTGGTGCAAACTTTTCTTATGAAGAAGTACGTATTGTAAGACTTTTTGTAAAAAGGGGATTGTAGTTTGTTGCTATTGCTTTTTGTGCTTATTCATTGTACGATACTTATAGGTTACAAGTTGTTTATATAAACAAGGAGGTTTTGATGATCGCACAAAAAGAGAAAACTGGAAGTAAAAAATGTCGCGGGCCATCTGATACGTATGGAAAAAGAAAAACTCACAGTCTAGGTTCAAACGGCGTCATAATGAATCTTGAGACTCCGGTCCTCAAGATGGTGGATATGTTAAAAAATGCCGGCGCAAGATACATGAGCCTCGAGACTGCTTTGAAGTTTCTTTCTGAGGAACTAAAAAGAAATCTGCGAGAGTCTGAATTTTTTCTCGGTGGACTCATGGGTTCTGGTTATCTTGTAGTCTTCGAAAAAGGTGGGAAAAAACTCGTCGATTTCCAAACGGAAAAGACGAAGAAGCTTCTTGGTCAAAAATAATTCTTCCGAGTCATTTCTAAAAGCCCCTATGGTTATCCACCATCGGGGCTTTCTTTTTTATATAAATATTGTATAGTTTCAAACAGAACACAAGTGCTGTTCTTTTCAGATATAGTAAATAATATAACCCAGGAGGTTGTATGCCATGTAAATATAAAGGTAAGTCAGGGATTTGTCCCAAGACTAATTGCTCAGCAGGTGATCATTGTCAGGCCAGAAACAAAAATGGCGGAGATTCAACGAAAGAAGTATTCTCTGCTATGCTGGTCAGACTCAGAGATCACATTAAGAATGGAGAGGTTCATTTCGGTAAGGTTATTGCGGATATTCGGACACACATAAGTGTTTGTGAAAAATCTGCAAAAAAACATTTGGAAGATATGCATCTTGAAAAATACGTCGAAATTCTGCCGAGTATTCAAAAACCCCAAACGGTAAAAATACTCGTTCAAGAAAACTAAGTCGGTTGAAACATATCGGTACAAAAAACCGTTCGTTCGCGAACGGTTTTTTTAATATCTATTTTGTTATTTTAATATGGTGTATTTTATTTAAGTGTTTTGGTATAATATTCCTATGTTCGAACAATTTTTGTACGCTGTGAATACAGGTCTTGCTCCAGTAGTTTTTAAACTCCTTATGGTGATGATACCTATCGCATTACCATTTATGTTTTTTTATGTTTTTTGGGTTATGCGTCTTAGATGGATCCAGATGAAATATATAGAGGAAAGAAAAAATTGTCTTCTTGAAATAAAATTACCTAAAGAAATAACAAAATCTCCAGCGGCGATGGAAATATTTTTTTCATATCTTTGGCAGAGCGGAGCCGGTGGTTATGCTGAAGCATATCTTGATGGTAGGACACGCCCATGGTTTTCTTGCGAGCTAGTATCTATCGAAGGAGAAGTAAAGTTTTTTGTTTGGTGTAGTTGGGATAGATTTAAAAATATAGTTGAAGCACAGCTTTATGCTCAGTTTCCTAATATAGAAATTTTTGAAGTAAAAGAAGATTATACAAAGGCTATTTCTTATGACCCAGATAAGTATTTTACTATGGGAGTTCAGTGGACCCTTACGAAACCAGATCCTTTTCCAATTAAAACATATATAGACTATGGTCTCGATGCAGATCAGAAAGATGAATATAAGATAGACCCAATGTCTGCGGTCATTGAATTTTTAGGTTCTATGAAGAAAGGAGAAAATCTATGGATACAGATCCTTTTACAGAAACATGAAAAAGAAGGTTGGAAACACGGGAGACTTTTTGAAGGTAAAGATTTGAAAGAAGAGGTAAAAGATGAAATTAAAAAAATAAAAGAAGCTACAATAGTAGAGGTTCCCGGCAAGGAGAATTCTTTTAGAATGCCAAATCCAACAAAAGGTCAGCAAGAAATTATTGCTGCCCTAGAAAGAAATGCAGGTAAGACACCATTCGATTGTATGATTCGCGGACTTTATATTACGGAAAAAACTTCTTTCAATGCGGTGAATATCGGAGGTATGATTGGTAGTATGAGGCAATATAGTTCTACGAATTTAAATGGTTTTAAGCCAGGAACTTTGACTGATATGTCAGATGAGTATAAAGATATAGTCAGGTTCTTTTTCCCGTTTTGGACAAAGCACATGAATAAAAAAATTGCTAAGAAAAAGAAAAAGATGTTCCATGCTTACAAGCTCAGGTCTTTCTTCCAGTGGCCTTATAAACATATGGGCGACAAACCTCCATTTGTTCTTACCACAGAAGAGCTTGCTACTATTTTCCACTTCCCAAGCGGTGTAGTATCTCAGACTCCTACATTAAACAGAGTTCCTTCAAAGAAATCAGAGGCTCCAGCCAATTTGCCAATATAAAATGATGGACCAAGAAGAGACATCAAAACCGCTTTTACAAAAAGACCTTCTTGGAAAGAGGGATTTTGTAATATTGATTGTTGCCGTAGCTATTTTGGCCGTGATGGTGTTTTGGGTGAATTTTATATCTTCACCTGTAAATTTTCCAGAGGGTTTAATATATGACTTATCAAAAGGCAAGACACTATCTGTAGTGGCAAATGATTTCCAAAATAAAAAACTCATAAAATCTCCTTTTGTTTTTAAATCTTTGGTTTGTGTTTTTGGCTTAGGTTGCAAGGTGTATGAAGGAGATTATGTTTTTTCAGAAAGACAAAATGTAGTATCTCTAGCTTGGAGAATATCTCACAACGATACCGAGCTTGTACCAATAAAAGTGACTTTGAGAGAAGGGCTTACAACTTATGAAATAGCTGATGTTCTTTCAGAAAAATTGCAGACATTTAATAAAAAAACTTTCTTAAAAATTGTAGAGAAATCAGAAGGATATCTTTTTCCAGATACATATTTGATAATCCCTGGTACAAGTGAGTCAGAAATTGCAAAATTAATGTCTGATAATTTTAATGAGAAAATAAAAACTCTTGATAGTAAGATAAAGGCTTTTAATAAACCACTTTCTGATATTATAAAAATGGCCTCAATTCTCGAGGGTGAAGCGAGAACCCTCGAAACAAGAAGAATCGTCTCTGGAATATTATGGAAAAGAATTTCTATAGGAATGCCACTTCAGGTAGATACATCTTTTAAATATATAAATGGAAAAACAAGTAAGACTCTTACCACAGATGATTTAAAAATAGATTCTCCATACAACTCTTATACAAACAAAGGTCTTCCGCCAACACCAATATCAAACCCAGGTCTTATGGCCATAGAAGCTGCTATAACACCTATAAAGACTGCTTATTTATACTTTCTAACTGACGATGAAGGTAATATGCGTTATGCAATAACACACGATGAACATGTGTTGAATAAAGCGAAATACCTTCATTAGAGGCTCGCTCGGGTATTCTGTTTTGGAACACGCGTAATTTTTCTGCTGAAAAATTCGCTCACTCTCGCACCGTCGTGCTCCGAGAGTTTCCAAAACCGAATACCCTCGCTCGCTCACGGGCAGAGCAGAAAAAGTCAGAGGTCTTTCCTTGAGGAGGAGTCTTCGACGGGAAAAGGTGAGTCCTCGGACTTTTTTGAATTGTTAAACAATAAGAATGCGACCGCATCCTTATTGTTAATATTTCAGTTAGCCACATATACGCCTAAGCGCACATGTGGAAAAAAGTATTTATTAACAAAAAATTTGGAGAAAAATATTTTGTTTGATAAAATAAAAAAACTTTTAATATTTTATTTATTTTTTTAAATGTTCTTTAACAAAAAGTCTGCATTGTTATTTTTTGTTTGTTTTTTATTATTGGTTAGTTGTAATAAAGTTTTTGCTGAGACAGAGATATACGAGGGATCTATTTTAGAAGATACAGTTTGGGATAAAAGTGGTAGTCCATATGTTGTCTATGATGATATAAACATTGCATCTGGAGCTAGTTTAACTATTGAGCCAGGTGTTGTCGTAAAATTTGATCATGGGTATTCCATTACTGTTTTTGGGAATCTTATTGTAAGCGGTTCGGCAGATGACAAAGTTTATTTTACTTCTGTTTATGATGATTCTGTTGGCGGGGATTCAAATGGTGATGGCGGTTTATATGAGCCAGATTATTCTGATTGGCGTGGGTTTTTAATAGGGAAGGGGGGTGATTATAATATTACAAATGCAGACGTGCGCTACACAACCACTGCTTTTAATGCAATCCAAAGCTCTACAGGAGTTATTGATTCAGTAGATTTTAGTTATTCAATTTTAGGTCTTAGTTTTTATTCATGTTCTTCATTAATAAAAAATTCAAATTTTCGTAATATTTTGGAAAAATATGAATCCGATGATACAGCTTTGTTTACGGCTTGGATTGGTTCAAATCTAAAACTTGAGAACGTCAATGTATACGGACCTACTTTTTCTTCAGCCGGTGTTGCTTATGATAAAAGCACTTTAGATGTTTCAGATTCAAACTTTTTTGATATGCGTGGTGGGTTTGACTCATTTTATTATAGCCATTTAACTGTCAAAAATACTACCATGGGAAACTTATATAATAAGTTTCGTTCGATTTTTCACATTGGTGATCATAGCAGTATGGATATTTCTAGTTCTACTATAGATGGGGTTTATAGTAGTGCCAAATATCAATCTGTGTTTCAGGCTTCTTACGGAGGGGTTTTAAATTTTGTAGATTCGTCTGTAAAAAATATTTCAGGGAGTCTTTGTTCGGTGGGGTTTGAGGCTGTTGGCTTGGATGCTAAATATTCTAATAGTACAATAAACATTAAGAATTCGTTGATAAGTGATGGTGATTGTACTGGTATTAAAGCACACGGTAAATCTGAAGTTAATATAGAAAATACAAAAATAGATAATTTTATGGCTGAAGGTTTGTTGGCTTCGTCTTCTTTTGCTATTCCGGTAATAAATATTAATAACAGTAAAATTTCTGATAATAATTATGGTATTAAAAATACTGGAGCAAAAATAGAAATTAAAAATAGTAGCATCAAGAACAATGAATCTTTTGGAATTTATAATGGGGCAACAAGTTCTCCAGTTATAAATGCTGTGAATAATTGGTGGGGTAGTAAGACTGGACCGTACAATGAAACGCTCAATGCCTCTGGAACAGCAAATAAAATTTCATCAAATGTAGATTTTACTCCGTGGCTTGAATATAATCCGATAGCGGAGGAAAAAAGAAATCCTGTAATTATTGTGCCTGGTATTTTATCGAGTTATTTGAATAAGAATGATTATACAAATGAGGAGGTGTGGATGAATTTAACAAAAGCCATCTGGTCATTGAGCGACGATTATCTCGATGATTTAATTATGACTGAATTTGGTAAAGTAGACATGACAAAAACGCAGATTTTACCAACAGATATATTTAGAAGGGTTCAGATCGCCAATTTATTGGACAAAGATTTTTTTGACGGTCTTATAAAAAGTTTAGAAGCGGATGGTTATGTTGAGGGGGAAGATTTATTTGTCTTCCCTTATGACTGGAGATTAGATATTAGAGATTCTGTGAATAATACACCGTCACCACTTACTGTATCTTTGAAGGATAAAATAGATAAAATCTTAGCCACAACCAGTTCAGAAAAAGTAGATATCATTGCTCATAGTATGGGAGGTCTTTTGTCGAAATATTATTTGAAAAATTTTGGGCAAGGTAAAGTAGGAAAATTTGTAGATATTGCTACACCACATTTTGGGGCTCCTAGTGCTTTTGGTACACTTATTTCTGGTGATAGTTTTGGTATAAAACTTGGACCTATAGGATTAAGTACAAAAAAAGCCAAAGAAATTGTTCAGAATATGCCATCAGCTTATCAACTTTTACCAAGTCAATCATATTTTTCAGAAAGTTCGTCAGACTATAATTATTATATAGATGATTTAGAAGATTATGATAATAATGGAATAAAAGGAAAACTTTCTTTTGAAGAATCAAATAACTTTTTGAAAAATACAGGGAGGAATTCTTATGTATTAAATAATTCTATTGGTATTCATGATGATATAGACAATATGAATCCTACTGATTTTGGTGCAGAAGTTTATAATATTGTAGGTTGTGGACTACCAACAATGGGTAAGTTTTTCACTCTTGGTAAACAAAGTGAAAAAGATCCAGAATTTGATGTCGCTTATATAAGTGGTGATGGTACTGTGCCACAAAGAAGTGCTGAAGGGATTCCATCTAGTAAACAATATTATGTGACTGGTTTCGAACATCCGATGATACCGAGCTCTTTGGGGGTAAAAAGCTTAGTTCCATTGTTATTGTCTGGTAAGCCAGAATCTTTTGATTTTGATTCATATAAAAATATTTCTACAACTACAGACGGGTGTAAACTTCCAAATGGAAATTTCTTGAGCTTTCATAGTCCGGTCGATGTAAATATATATGACGAGTTTGGCAATCATGCTGGTCCAAATACAGTGGGAGATATAGAGCAGAATATTCCCGGCATTACTTATGACATTTTTGAGAATAATAAATTTATATTTTTACCAGAGGGTAAATCTTATAAGATTAAATTACAAGCTACAGATTCTGGTAGTTTTAGTTCCCATATTAAAAAGATTGAGAATGGCGAGATTGTTTCTACTTCATACTTCAATGATATTCCACTTTTAAGTACAAGTACAAAAGCAGAAGTTAAAGTGGTGGGTTCAAGTACAGAAATAATTCTCGATGCTTTAGGAGATGGGGTATCAGAACAGAATTTTATACCATCAGCTATTTTGGTGGGGGATTCTTTGTCTGATAGAAATGCACCAGAAACAGAATTGAAAGTAGTTTCGCCACTCATTTCTTTAGATGGGTCATATGAGGGTAATATAGTGATTAATTTTAACGCAACAGATACAGAATCTGGTTTGCTTAAAACGGAATATTCCATAAATGGAATTGATTATTTAGAGGCGACATCAACAATTACTATTTCAGACCGTGGTGAGATAAAGATTTTTTATCGCTCTTTAGATAAAGCAGGTAATATAGAAAATCCAAAAGAAATTATTTTAAATATTAAAGATTCAGCCAAAGTATCTCATGGACGTAGAATTAAAATAAAATCTGAGTTAGTAGATAATATTGAGATAGCGACTTCAACACAAGTTATTGCATCAGATGTTATTAGTAATATAAGTATCGTGTTAGATGAAAAACCAAAAATCGAGGATCAAAGTATAATTAGTACAACCACACAGATTAAAATTCCAAAAGATATTACAAACAAAAAATTAACCGTTTTATCAAAAGTTATTACACCTCCTGTCAAACAAAAAAGTTTATCCAAAACACCAAAAGTAGAAAATAAATCTTCTTTGGTAAAAAATATTCAACCAGCTACAGTTTTGCTTTCGAATGAGGGTTCAAACAATTCCTTTTTCTCAAATATTTTTAAAAGAGTAAAA
>CAIPUJ010000089.1 GCA_903868205.1 uncultured bacterium
TACTGATATTAAAATTATTTGAAAATTATTTTTCATATATATTATTTATTTTCTAAAAATAAAACCGTAGTGTTGTGCACCGGCTGAAATCTCTCTATCCAAAACAAAACCATGTTTTACAAACAACTCTTGAGATTTTTCTTTTGATAAAACATCTTTGGCCTGCGGACCAACACCACCAAAAGAACTGAGCCAATCTATCACAAGTACCCTGCCTCCTTTTTTAAGAATTCTTTTTACTTCTTGTATAGGATTATCTTTGTTTTCTAATTGAAAAAGTATGTTTGCTAAAACAACGGCATCCATTGAAGCTTCTCTTAATTTGCTTCCGCCAAGATGATCTAAGTCTGACCAAATAATTTCAATATTAGCCAGATGTCTAGCCTGTGCCTCCTTTTTTACCTTCTGCAAAAGATCCTTTTGGATATCTAGAGCATAAACACGCCCAGTACTACCTACAGCTTCCGCTGCAGCAAAAGAATAGAAACCAGAACCAGATCCAAAATCGGCAACGTAATTCCCTTCTCCTAAACTAAGTTGTGCTATATTTTTTTCTGGATCTGAAAACATGATTGATTTTTAAGAAACGAAGTGACTATAAAAATCATCACCCCGCCAAATCTAATTTGATTTTGTAAATAAACTAATTCTTCCAAGTAAACTTTAAAATAAAATTTTGATTTATTTTCAGAATATTTGGCTGGGGTCTATCTATAACCTCACTTATTAATAATTATATCACAAAACAAAAAACAATTGTAAAACAATGTCTGTGGAGAACGTTTTATATACAAGTCACAGAAGCGATTGAATCCCCTTCTCTTAATTTCATAATTCTTACACCCTGAGTTTGCCTTCCAAGTACAGGGACTTCTTTTATTTCAACTCTTATAACCTGACTCTTTTTAGATATTGTCGCTATTTCCTCTTCATTTTCTGTAACAACCATAGAAGAAATTATCTCTCCTGTCTTTGTAGTTACTTTCATTGTCTTGATACCGGAACCTCCACGATTTTGAACTTTGTATTCTTTTAGAGATGTTTTTTTACCATATCCATTTGAGCTTACTACCAAGAATTCTGGATTTGTCATTTCTTTCTTAATAATATCAGTACCAACAACAAAATCTGCTTTACCAAGCTTCACGCCTCTCACTCCAGCAGCATTTCTTCCCATTACACGGATATCTTTACCTTTAAATCTTATGGATTGTCCTTTTGATGTTGCAATAATTACTTCATCTGAATCAGTAAGGAAAAGCGCAGACTTGAGCTCATCCCCTGCATCAAGAGAAATAGCAATGAGACCATTTCTTCTTACGTCCTTGAAACTTTCTGCATCTACTCTCTTTGCTGTACCATTTTTAGTGACCAAAATAAGAGAAAGTTTTTCACTCTTTAGCTCTTTAGGCATTACAAGAACAGAAGTTACTTTTTCTTCATTTGATATGGCAAGATAATTTACAATTGATTTACCTTTTGTAGCTCTTTTACCTTCAGGTAATTCATACATCTTTATCTGATATGCCTTTCCTTTGTCAGTAAAGAATAATATGTCGTTGTGTGTAGAAGCTGTGACAAAGTGAGTAATAAAATCCTCTTCTTTTGTATCAAGGTCTACCACACCTACACCACCTCTTTTTTGTTTTTTATATTCGTCTGGATTTGTTCTTTTTACATAACCTCCAGAAGTAAGCACGAGCATACTCTCTTCATCAGCAATTAAATCTTCTTCAGAAAGAGCAACTACACCACCTTTTATAACCTTCGTTCTTCTTTCATCACCATACTTCTCCTTTAATTCAGCAAGTTCAGATTTGATTATTTGAACAATTCTTTTTGGTTTAGACAAAATATCTTTCAAATCTTCAATAAGAGCTTGGACGGCTTTCAATTCATCTTCTATTTTCTTTCTTTCAAGACCAGCAAGCTTCTGCAAGCGCATTTCAAGAATTGCATTCGCCTGTATTTCAGAAAACTTAAAGACCTTCATGAGCTGTAGACGTGCGTCATCTACATCTTTTGATTTTTTAATGAGTTTAATAATCTCATCTATATGATCAAGTGCTTTTTTAAGACCAAGTAAAATATGTTCTCTAGCTTGAGCTTTTTTCAAATCGTATTCTGTCCTTCTTTTGATAACAATTTTTCTATGAGAAATAAATTCATCTAAAAATGTCTTTAGAGAAAGAGTTTTTGGAACACCATCTACGAGAGCAACTAAGTTGAAGTGGAATTTCTCCTCAAGCTGAGTATGTTTGTATAAATAATTTAATACGCTTTGCGGTTGAGCGCCATTTTTCAAATCTATTGCGATACGAATATCTTTTGTGGATTCATCTCTCAAACCCTTTATACCTTCTATTTTCTTTTCTCTTACAAGCTCGGCAATTGCAATAATAAGCTCGGCTTTATTTACTCTATAAGGAATAGAGGTAACAATTATTTGAAATTGTCCTTTCTTATCTTCTACTATTTCTGCATGTCCACGAGTAACAACTCCGCCACGACCAGTAGCATAAGCATGACTAATATCTGATTGATTAAAAATAATTCCGCCAGTTGGAAAATCAGGACCCTTTATAAATTTCAATAAGTCTTCTGTTGTTGCATCTTCATTATCTATGAGGTGCACAGTAGCATCAACAACCTCATTTAAATTGTGAGGAGGAATGTTTGTCGCCATACCAACAGCGATACCTAAAGTACCATTAAGTAGAAGATTCGGTGCAGCAGATGGAAGTACTGATGGCTCTTTCTTTGTATTGTCGTAGTTTGGGTGCCAATCAACAGTTTCCTTTTCTAAGTCCTTTAGCATTTCTCCAGAAATCTTAGACATCTTCGCCTCTGTATACCTCATAGCAGCAGCTGAGTCTCCGTCGATGTTTCCAAAGTTACCTTGTCCTATAATAAGAGGATATCTAAAAGAAAAATCTTGCGCCATCTTTACCATAGAATCATAAACAGCAACGTCACCGTGTGGGTGATAATTACCAAGCACTTCTCCCACAACAGCAGCAGATTTTCTTGTCTTTGCACCAGCAGTCAAATTCATCTGACCCATAGCATAAAGAATTCTTCTGTGCACAGGCTTCAAACCATCGCGAATATCAGGAAGAGCACGCTGCGTGATAACAGACATGGCGTAGTCCAAATACGACTCCTTCATTTCAGTAATGATATTTCTATCTGAAAGCAATCTGTGTTCAGTATTTATTTCCTTTTTCTCTTCTTTTTCTTTCGCCATGGATTTTATTTTAGTAAACTGTTAAAAATAATTTAATTACTTGCTGACAAGACTACAACCTCACCTTCCTTACCATCCAAATCTTTCTTCTTGATTGTGAGCTTATCTATTGGTTTAACATTTTCTTCGCCAGCCTCTTTCAAATATTTTTTCAAAGCATCTTTATTACCGACATCACCAAAGTGCATCGGAATAATTATCTTCGGTTCAATTTCTACAGAAAGCTTTTCTGCTTTTACCGCGTCTATTACTCCATCATCCCCAATCGGAAGGAAAAGAATATCTACATCACCCAAAGACTCCTTAACGCTACTTGAAAGATTAATATCGGAAAGTGCACCAAGGAAACAAAGATTCATATTTTCCAAAGTCACAGAATAAATTGTATTAATTCTTTCTTTACCTCCGTAATTAGACTTTGAACCAAAACCTTTTATAAAAATATCTTTTACTTCATATTCTCCTGGGCCAGTTATCACAAAAGGCTCTTTACCATTATAGGAAAGATTTTCTGAACCATTCATATCTGGGTGATTAATACTGACTAAAGCAATATCAGCGAAGAAACGTGAGGACTTAAATTTTGACTCTTTTGAAATTGGATTAAAAGCGAGGGTGGTATCGCCAAACTGAACCTTAAAAAATTCCACTCCTTGGTAAGTGATGATCATATTTACCCAAAAAAATTTTTACTAATAAAAAAGTTAATCACGACATTTAACATTATGTGCCTATTCAGAAAAAATATTATTCTTTTTGAAAAACTTTATGTACAAAACTAACTTTTTTGCATTATGCATATAAATTAGTCATGAACACAACTCGTCATAATCTACGTAACACACATTTATTTACCAAAACAGCTTATTGCATAATGTGTTAGTAAAAACTTTAACGGGTTAATTATATCATTTTAAAAGGCTTAAGCAACCTTAAATTACCTATTTTAGACAATAAAAAACCGCGTGGTAGGATAAACCTCACCACGCAGTAAATAGAAGTAAACTTCACAAAAACTCAACCCGTAGCAGCAAGCATTTTGTAAGTGCTAGCAACCAGTTTTTTTTGTAGTTCCTCAATAATACGAGTAATTTGCTCTGGCCCCAGAATTGATTTTTCATCTAAAGCTATTTTTCCTGGATTGCAAATCCTAGAAATTAGACTGCTTGGATTAGAGAATTCTTTTATCCCCGTCTGCTCGATAACTTCAAGCAAGCCTTTTGTGGCATCAATAGCTTCTTTTGAACCTTCAAAAGAAAAAGATGACGTAATCAAAAGCTTAAAATCATGTCCAGGACCACGTGTTATGCAGATACCATACTTATTAGTACCTTTTTCCTTTACGATTGAAAGCTCAAGATCCCGTGGATGTGTAAAAATTTCTAATGCATCCATTAAGCTTACACTCATAACTTCCCCCTTTTGTTAAGTTAACATATATCAAATACCGACCTGTCTGCTTTCTAGTAAATACTATTCAAGCAATCTTGTCAAGTATTTACAAACCTCAATATTCCTGTATTATTTCCCTATTAATAGCGGTTGCGCATTAAGATAATCTCGGTCATCAGAAAACACTAGTTTTGGAAGATGAACGAACCTTATTGAGCAAAAACAAATGTGTCCGCCACAAGCGGATTTTTAATTATTATGAAAGAAAAAAAAGTAAAGGTAGTTGATCCAGCAGTTGAAGAAGCTGCAAAGATCAAAGCAAGTAGCGTGATGTCAAAGTTTTTCAATGACACCAAAAACCCTCCAGTAGACGGAGAAGTTGTCGAAGGAAAAGTTATTGGTATTGAAAAATCAAGAGTATATGTAGACTTACAACCATACGGAACAGGTCTTATATATGGTAAAGAATTCATCACAGCAAGAGACGTTATCAAGAAATTAAACATCGGCGATACTGTATCTGCAAAAGTTGTAGATGCAAATGGTAGAGATGGTTATATTGAAATTTCTCTTAAGGAAGCTAGACAAGCTCTTATTTGGGATGAGGCTGAAAAAGCTATCAAAGACAAAACAATATTTGAAATTCTTGTAAAAGAAGCAAATAAAGGAGGTCTTATGATGGAATGGCAAGGAATTATTGGTTTCTTACCAGCATCTCAACTTAAAGCTGAACACTATCCAAAGATAGATGATGGTGATAAAGATAAAATAATAGATGAGCTTAAAAAGCTTGTTGGCCAAAAGATTGCTGTTGCAATAATTACAGCTTCACCAAAAGAAGGTAAACTTATCTTCTCAGAAAAGAATATCGAAAAGAAAGAGAAGCAGAAGATGGCAAGCAAATACAGTGTTGGTGATACTCTAGATGGAGAAGTCACTGGTACAGTAGATTTCGGAGTATTCGTAAAGCTTGAAGATGGATTAGAAGGTCTTGTACACATTTCAGAAATAGACTGGGCACTAGTAGAAGATCCAAAATCATTATTCAAATCTGGAGATAAGCTTAAAGTAAAAGTAATAGAAGTAAAAGACGGTAAAGTTTCACTTTCTATCAAATCTCTTAAAACAAATCCTTGGGTTGAAGCAGAAAAGAAATATAAGAAAGGTGATGAAGTAGAAGCTGTTGTTATCAAATTCAACAAATACGGCGCACTCGCAAGTATTGAAGAAGGAGTAGCAGGTCTTGTACACATTTCAGACTTCGGTGGAGAAGCTAAAATGAAAGAAAAAATTAGTTTAGGTAAAAACTACACTTTCAAAATAAATCTTTTTGAAGCAAAAAATCAAAAGATGGGA
>CAIPUJ010000090.1 GCA_903868205.1 uncultured bacterium
AAATGTTCAGGCAAAATCAAATTTTTAAAAATCACATGGGCGAAGTATTAAAAGACTATTTAAATAAATGATTATTAGTATATTAATCATATATCCGCCCAGATTAAGGCCTTGCACGTGCAAGTTATCATCTGGGCGGGTCGTACAGAAACAACATTCAAAAATTGAGACAATTTTTTCACAGTCCAAAAATTGATTTTTTGTTAATGATAATCAATAACATACTGAAAAAGCGGTAAACGGCATATAGAAAAAAGGGTCAAACATGGCATTTTTAATACTAAACATTGAAAAAATGAGACATATAAGAAAAATTAAAAGAGAGATGAACGACGCACTATTTATCAGCAAGGCGGCAAAATTAGGAGACCTGCAAGCGATTGAAATTTATTCATTAATAATTGAGATCAACAAACAGGAAGAAGATTTAAGAAACAACATTCGCAACTATTCCACAGACATAAGATTGTATATGATAAATACAATATTCGCACTCAAGAAAGAAAGAGATCATTTGCTTTATCGCTTCAATCTGGACTACAAAAAAGCAAGGGTTTATCTGGATGATCTTAAACAGCAGAAAAAAGAAGAGAGGGAACAGCGTAAACGCACTTGACAAACGCAAATGTATTTGACAGCCATGTACGATGGTAAATGGCTTTAAATACTCACAATATTTGTGAGCGAAGCGAACACCTTTAAAAAGCGAAGCTCATCAAAAATTCGTGAGCGAAGCGAACACCTATAAGGTGCGGACAAGTCCGCAAAAATTTGTTTATTTAAGATATAAGAAGGGAAAAAACTATAAATAATTGATTTATAGTTATTTAATTTTTAAAGTGATAAACAATTTGTATATTAGGTGTAAACAGATTGTTTACTTTTTTGTTAATAAAAATATACAAACTGTATAATAACCAGTATATATAATGTATATATTTGAGGCCTAAAAAGTAAACAGGCTGTATATTTTTGTAATAATGAGATTATAAAATTTATAACGAAATAATTATGAAAAAAGAAATTGAAAAAGTAAGCAGTGCGACAAAGTATGCGGAAAATCCATTTTTAAAAGATACTTGGCATATCAAAAAAGGTCATCAGACTGTTATAGCAGGAAAAACTAAAGATGTATTAGTAAACTCCGAAACAGGAGAAACAGAAGGGATGGCCTTAGTCCACAGATATAAAGAAGTTGATACAGGGGAGTTTGTTAAGATATTCAAGGATGAAATAAGAGCCACTTTTGATCTTTCTTCTACTGGTAATAAGGCCTTTGGTTATGTTCTTTCAATTTTACCAATAAAGTCAGCTACTATCTACTTAAATATTGTTAAAATGGTGGAGTATTGTGAATGGAAAACAACTGCATCGGCTTATAAAGGATTAGGAGAGCTAATTAAAAACGGAATTATTGCGCCCAGTATTGAGCCAAATTTATGGTTTATCAATCCTAATATTATTTTTAATGGTGATCGCTACGCTTTTGTAAAAGAGTATAGATTAAAACAGAAAAGAGTTGACCCTATACAAACGCATTTAGAACTTCCTGCAAGCGATAATCTTTTACGGGGTGCAAGCAGTTTATAAAATAGGTGTTCGCTTCGCTCACAAATATTGTGAGTATTTAAAGCCATTTACCATCGTACATGGTCAAATAAAAAAAGGGAAAAGGTTTTACCCTCTTCCCCATGTACATGGGCCTTGCTATTGCTGGCGGTCGCTCTCCAGCGTTGCCGCTTCCCCTTTACAAGGCACGGCAAAGATACAACATTTATTTTCCTAAGTCAAGTAAATACTAAGTTTTTTATAGTTTTTTTTCAGTCAAGTACATTTGACAAACGCAAGTGTATTTGACATTTTTTATTAAGTCTAATTTGTCAATCCGGATTGACAAACGCAAGTACGTTTGACACCCTTTTTCCTGTTAAGCTCTCCACATATTTTTTATTTTAATAATGATTCTTTATAACTTATTGAATTTCAGTAAGTATTATTTAGACTGATTCTTGTCCTTTATAATTTTTGTTCTGTGTGATACATTCGCCCGAAAAAACGACATGGAAAAACAAACAATCACAATTAAACAAGAGAAGAAAAACAAATTTGTTTCCTTCAGGGTTTCAAAATCAGATTTAGAGAAATTAAATTCTTTAGCTGAAGTACGAAAGAAAAACAGATCGGATTTATTACGAACCATTTTTAAAATTGATTGAGTATGGAATTTAAGATTGAAACAATCAAAGCAGGTGTACACGCAATAACTTTTTGCATCAATTATCAGCACTTGAATATCAAAATAATTGAAGTAAAAGAGATACCCGGTCCCCTCCCATATGGCGACAATGACACCGAAATGACATTAAAACTTTTATCCGAAGATCTGGGGGAGATCTACAAGCTCGGATATTTTACAGCAAAAGAAAAATTAGTAATCACAATGTAAAACTTTAAAAAATGAAAATTATCTGTTTAACAACCTCTCCAAAAGAAAACGCAAAACTTGAAGAGATCGCAAAAAGCAAGGGTCATGAGTTTAGATTTATTGACCCTCGAAAAGTTTATATGTACATATCCGAACATGAAAGGGGTTACGATCGCTTTTATTACGGTGAAGATGGAGACGCACCCGAACGGATCAACGCCGCACAAGTTGACTGTGTTATTCCTCGGATTGGGTCTAATACCGATTATGCAAGTTCAATACTTCGCTTTCTGGTTGAGAATATGGGTATCTATTGCCCTAATAATCCGTGGGGTCATATCTTCGCAAGTAACAAGGCTTTTACCCTGCAAAAGTTAAGCTCTTCCAAAATTAAAGTACCTCGCACCATTGTAGCCGAAAGCCCTACTCATGTTAAATGGGCGGTCGAAAAATTAGGTATTCCCATTATCATAAAGACCACGCACGGCAGCAAAGGAAAAACGGTCGCTATCTGTGACAGTAAAGCAAGCGCAAACAGTCTATTTGAGTTTTGCTTTAATGCAGGATTGAAAGTTATTATGGAAGAGTTTATAGAGGCAGGGGGGACGGATTATAGGGTCTGGGTCGTTGGTGACCGGGTCGCCGTTAGCATGAAAAGAACAGCCAGAGAAAAGGGGGAGTTTAAAGCGAATATATCGCAGGGGGGAAAAGGGGAGAAAGTAACGCTATCAAAAGAAGATGAAGAGCTATGTATTAAGGCCGCCCACGGTATCGGGTTGAACGTGGCAGGGGTTGACCTCATGAAGGACACAAAGACCGGCACAAGCTATATTATTGAGATTAACGCAAACCCAGGAACCAGGATAATTGACATAACCGGGCACAATCCATTTAACGACATTATAGAGTATTGCGAAAAGAACCATAAAACGAAATTGTCGCCAAACGGCACAACTGCAATGGTAAGCGATTTATTAGTAGATGGGGAGTTTATGGGCAAAGTTGGCGAAATGTTCAGGCAAAATCAAATTTTTAAAAATCACATGGGCGAAGTATTAAAAGACTATTTAAATAAATGATTATTAGTATATTAATCATATATCCGCCCAGATTAAGGCCTTGCACGTGCAAGTTATCATCTGGGCGGGT
>CAIPUJ010000091.1 GCA_903868205.1 uncultured bacterium
CAGAGTTTCCTCCATTGTCGAATATTCTCGACTGCAGCCACCCGTAGGTGTATGGACCGTGTCTCAGTTCCATCCATGGGGACCAGGCTCTCACCCCCCCTAGGCGTCATTGCCTTGGTAGGCCATTACCCTACCAACTAGCTGATACCGAGCAGGCCGATCTCTAAGCGATAAATCTTTACCAGTCACACCTCGCTATGCTCGGTTGTTCAAGTTAAAAGTTTATAAAGTTATAAAGTTCATAAAGTAAAATGCAATTGCATTACCTTTAAAAACTTTCTACTTTTTACTTTCGACTCGTCTTACCAAACGCAGTGAGGTATGACCGGACCATCAAGTATTACCTCGTCTTTCGACGAGCTATTCCTGACTTAGAGGTTCGTACCTACTTTATACTATGTCGTCTGCCGGTTTCCCTTGCGGGACCCCTTGACTTGCATGCCCTATCCACGCCGCCAGCGTTCATCCTGAGCTAGGATCAAACTCTAAAATAAAATTTGTCTGCTAATTAAAGCAGTTTAAAATTTTTATTCGGACACCAAAATCATAAAATGATTTTAATGTGAAATCTGTAAACAGACTTCAAACGGAACAAAAGAAAAAACAATATTATTTTGAGTCCTGCCACATATTTTGCTTATTGAACAAAATAAATTAACAGGATCTATCTCGTTCGATTCGTCGAACGATTTGACCTAGACTTGCACTTTATTCTTACCATTTGCCCAGCAAGTTGATCCTGAAAACAGAATCATACAGCTGGGCTAATTTCGTCTTGTACTATATTTTTTTGTAAAAGAACGCTGTCCTTACTTAAAAGGACAGCTCAACAATTATACTCAGATTTGCTTCGGAGTCAAGCGAATTTTAGGGTTTATTTATATTTCTTTTTATGGCCTAAAATAAAGGCAAAAAATGCAAGTTAAAAGCCGTTTTTTGCCTAAGGCAAAAAACGGCTTTTAACTCAATCAAATTTAACTAAAGAAGATTCATAAGTTTACTTTCAATATAACCAATTTTAGCAAAACGAAGGGAACCTTTCTTTTCTTCATGTCCAGAATCAATATTTATACTAGTGTAGTACTTATCAATACCGCGCCCGAGTCCACCTGATCCAGGCAATGTTCCATATGATTTAAATTGAACAATATCAAATATTTCAACTTTATGATTTCCAACAATTCCAGAAATAAAATTAAAACCCTTAAGGTCTGGATAAAATAATTTATAATTTTTTGAAAATTTTAAATTATATTTATGTGCCAAGGACATCAATCTCAAACTCCTAAAATGTCTCCAGATATGGTAAAAAAGTACCCAAAAAACAATAAAGATTACTAAAAATATTAATGCTTTTTGTCCTTCACTCATATTATTTAATTAGATTTCTTCTGAAACTTCTCCATAGTAATCCCAGTAGTGAAGAAATCAGAATTTCTTACTACGGGACAGGCCAACAAGTTTATTTCGCTTTTTGTTGTCTCTTGCTTCCAAATTTCTCAATAGTTACGAGTAAGTTAGATGCAATAAATATTGATGAATATGTACCAAAGAATATACCAACAAGTAATACAAGTGAGAAGTTCTTGGTAGCTTCAGGACCGAATAAGAAGACCATGAGGACAGCGAGAAGGGTTGTAAGAGAGGTGTTTAAAGATCTTGTAAAAGTTTGACTGATACTCTCCCCTACTATTGTCTCAAAGCTCTTTGCATTTTTCTCTCCTCTATTGTTCTTCAAGTTTTCTCTTGTTCTATCAAACACAACAATAGTATCGTGAATTGAGAAACCAAGAATAACAAGAATTGCTGTGACAAAAAGTGTATCAACTTCATATCCTAGATAGTGTCCAAGTACAGCAAATAATCCCATTGGGATTATCACATCGTGACATAGTGCAAGGACGGAGACCAAACCGTACTTCCAAGAAGAAACTGGTTTTGAAACTTTCCTGAAAGCGAAAGTTATAAACAAAACAATACAAATCAAAACTAACACAATCGAGATTAAGGATTTATTTGCTGAAGCCTGACCTAGCGTAGGACCTATTGTATTTACTTTTTTAAATTCAACTTTTTCTGCAGTATTTGATTCTATAGATCCCATTATAAGAGCCCTCTCTGATTCAGAAAGATTTCTTGTTTTTAATACATAACCATTCTGACCATAGGGAACAAGTGAATATGTTCCTGAAATTGATGGACTAACTGATAGTGTATCTATTTTACCTTTTACTGCGTCTATATTAGGTCTCTCTGCTCCATATTGAAAAGTGATCGATGTTCCACCCTTGAAATCAATACCGAGCTTAAGGCCCCAAACTGACAAAGATATTATCGAAGCGACAACCAATAAGATTGAGATCGTATAAAATATTTTTCTGTATTTAACTATAAACATATTTTTGTTTTATTATTTCTTAAATCCTGCACCGAACAAGAATTTTAATAAGCGACCAGCCTTATCATTTCTTATAGCAAGCAGAAGTGTTCTTGAAGCTGTGATTGCTGTAAACATTGATACAACGACACCAATAAGGAATACAAGCGCAAAACCTTTTACCATTGAGGTACTTGAGAAGAAGAACAATATAAGAGCGGTGATGATACTTGAAGTATTACTGTCTCTAATAGAAAGCCATGCTCTAGCAAAACCCTCTTTTACGGCGTCGCCGAGTTCTCTTCCCCTCTTGAGCTCTTCTTTCATTCTTTCAAAAATCAAAATGTTTGCATCTACCGCCATACCGACAGAAAGAATAAAGGCCGCAATACCAGAAGCTGTAAGAGTAACTGGAATTAATTTGAAGATTGCTAAGTTGATAGCTGTATAAATTGCCAAAGCAATAACCGCCAATAAACCTGGAAGTCTGTACCAAACGATTAAGAATATTGATATAACAATGAAAGCCAAGATACCAGCATGTACTGAAGTATCAACTGCATTCTTACCAAGTGAAGCTCCGATAACCTGAGTAGAAATAAGTTCTATCGGAACAGGCAATGCACCGAGGTTTAGGTTGTTTACCAAGCTTCTCGCTTCTTTGATACCAGCTGATCCAGAGAAGTTTCCAGAAATAACAGCTTTACCTCCACGAATTTCTTCATTTATAACAGGCATAGATTTCATATCTCCATCGAGGAATATCGCAAGTCTTCTACCAACATTTTCTTTTGTGATTTTTGCAAATAAATCTGCACCCTCTGTATTGAACTGCAAGGCAACCATAGCTTCACCAGAAGTTTGGTTAAATTCTAATTGAGACTTCTTTAAAAGTTTACCAGTGATACCAGTATACTCAAACATTTTTTCTGCAATCTTAGCTTTCTCTTCTGTTGAAGAAGCTTTTTCTAATTCTTTAGAAAGATTATCTGCATCTTTTGAAAGTAATTTAAAATCAAGAGATGGAGTAGCACCAATCATTGCAACTGCAGCTTCTATATCTGTAACTCCTGGAAGCTCTACTATGAGCTGCTGCTCATTATCTCCCCCTGTAAAACCAACTCTTTCAACACGGACAACTGGTTCGGAAACTCCGAAGACATTTATTCTTCTTTCAATAACATCTCTCAAAACATCCATAGAAGTTTTTACTTCAGCTGGAGTTGTAGAAGCTTTTGTAAGATCTGCTTTATAAACAAGTTCTGTTCCACCATTCAAATCTAGACCAAGTTTAAATTTAAACTTCGATGTTGAATTTTCTGTTGAATAAACAAAATAACCAATAAGTAATGATACGAATATCAATATAACCGCCCAAAATCTTCTTTTAATCATAATGGTAAAAGTATAGCTATTTTTAGGCTTTTTGCAATCAACTATGAGACTCCGACACTTAAATTAAATTTTGTCTTTGTCTACAAAAATCATATATCTACCTTCTTTTTTTACAAAAGCATCCTTTGATGAGTATTTATACCGATAACCGTACATTTTGGTTAGTTTTGAACCGTCTACAACAATAGGATATGAATAAGACTTCCAACCCCCAACAGAAGTAGGGATAACACCGAAAGAAATATTTCTCATTACAAAAAACATAAATCTTATGAGTTGTGGACTTACTCTTAAAACTTTCTTTCCAACAGCTTTCGCCATATCATCTGCAAGCACAGGATCTCCTGGGGGACAAATGTTAAACACCTCATATTCCCCCTTTAGGTCACCCAGAGCTAAAAGTTCCATAATATCATTTACATCATCTTCGTGAATAAACTGTCTACACCACTTAGGGGTTGCTGGTACAAAAGATGTAAGTAAAGAGACTAATCTATAGAAAAAGTTTTTTGATTTATTAAGTTGTCCAGACAAAGCAGACTGTAAACCAAATCTCACTCTCATGTATCTTCCACGTGGACCAGTAATAGCTGCAGGTCTTACTATAAATACCTGTGGCACAGTACTCCCATTCTTTGCTAAATTAAATTTAGCCTTTAAATGTTCCTCGGAAACTTTTTTCTCTATAGCATAAAGATAATCACTCTCTCTGAATGGTTCTTCTTCTGTAAACTTATGTTCCAAAGTATTTTCAGGATATGCAGCATAAGAAGCAACCGTAGAAAAATGAATTATTTTTTTTACAGATGGTATAGAAAAAGCTAAATCAAAAACATTATCTGACCCAGTAACATTCCACTTCCACTGAAGAGCTTTCTGTCCATGCATTTCTCTAATTTGCCAAGCGGTATTTATAATGATATCTGGAGAAAATTTTTTAACCTCTTCCTGCCAATTGTTATCACCGAGATTTGCTTGTATAAATTTAATTTTTGTAATACCAGTCAAGAGTTCTGGTTTTAACTCTTTATCTAAACAAAGTATTTCTGATACAGAATCCTTTTCAGCAAAACTCCTGGCAATCATTGTGCCAATGTACCCAGCTCCTCCTGTTATAAATATTTTGTGTTTATTTTCCATTTTTTTATTTTCCAGTTCTAGACAAAAGAATCTGAATCGTTCTTAAAGCTATTTTTAAATCTAAAAACAAAGACCTGTTTTTAACATAATATAAATCATATGAAAGCCTATCTCTTGTTTCTTCAAATGATTGCGGAACCACATCTTGTTTTATCTGTGCCCAACCAGAAAGTCCTGGTTTGATAATATTTCTTATAGAATAATACGGAATTTTCTTAACTAAATCAATTCCAAGATTATATATATCAGGTCTTGGTCCGATAAGGGACATCTCCCCTTTTATGATACTAAAAAGCTGTGGTAATTCATCTATCCTTGTTTTTCTTATAAACTTCCCTACCCTTGTTATCCTCTGATCGTCTTTTTCAACCCACTTACCCCCGTCAGAAACATTCATACTTCTAAATTTGGGAATCTTAATTATTTTTCCCCCTTTGCCAATTCTTTCTTGTAAAATAAAAACCTGACCACCATCTTCGATCTTTATAGCAAGATAAACAAAAGGATAAAGAACTAAAGAGAAAAAACCAAAAAATAAACCCAAAAACAAATCCGTAGTTCTCTTTATAAAATCATATATATTATTTCTTTTCAAAGATATGTTTTCAATAAACCAATTATATTTCAAAAGAGAGAGCGGGATGCGATCAAAGACATCTGCATATAATTTTGAGAAGTCCACAAACACAACATTTGAAAAAATTAGATTATACAAATGTGGCAATATACCTTCAGCCTTTTCATTATTTATATCGATAACAACAATAGAGATGTTTTCAGAATATATCTTCTCAACAACCTCATTTTCAAAATCAATATTTTCTACTTTTTCTAAATCAATAACAGAAACAAAGTGTAAATTAGCATGGGGATTATTATTTATTTCATTCTCTAACATTCTTATTTCTTCCCCACTACCTATCAGTATAGCTGATTCCTTTCTTTTGAGACTAAAAAGGTGGCTACTATAAACTCTCCAAAAATAAATCAAAACAAAGGAAACAAAAAGATCAATAAAAAGGATCGTTTTAGGAGCGATACCAAAAATTGGTATGAAATAAAAGAAGAAGACAGCTATCGCACTATTCGCAAGTTGGGCATTGAAAATCATCCCAGGTAAACGATCTCTTAAAACTGTCGTGTATTTATCATACAACCCAGCTATATAAAAAACGAGAACCCATAATACAAAAATTATAGAAAATGGTACAAAATAATTATTTATATCAGCATATATAGGTAAACCACCATTCCTTATAAATAAAGACAACCAAAGGGCTACAGAAAAAATAATTAAATCCCCTACGAAGACCCAGAAAGATTCTTTTTTGTTAAAAACTATCATAGTATTTGTTTGTGAAGACAGTATACATATTTTTAGGTAAAAAATAAAGGGTTATATTAACACCCCTTTATATTAAGCTCTTCTTTCTATATAATAAACACATGAACAATATTGGAAAGAAAAAGATATTCCTATGCATTACAAAATCAAATTGGGGTGGAGCCCAAAAGTATGTGTACGATTTGGCCACTTCTCTACCGTCGGATATGTTTGATGTTTCTATCCTTTTTGGAGAAAAAGGAGTTCTCGCAGAAAAACTTACAGAAAAAGGCATTAAAACCATAGAATTAAAAAACTCTCAAAGGGATTTGAATATCTTTAAGGATATTAATTTTTTATTAGACTTTATCAAACTCCTCAAAAGAGAAAAACCGGATATTATTCACTTGAATAGTTCTAAGATGGGTTTTGTCGGTGCAATAGCGGGCAGATTGGCTGGAATTAAAAAAATAATTTTTACAGCACACGGATGGGCTTTCAATGAGGATAGGCCCAAATGGCAAAAATTTATTTTTTGGGCTATCCAAACCAAAACCGTATTCTTGTGCCATCAGACGATTGCAGTTTCTGAAATGACTAAAAAACAACTAAAACCAAAATGGTTACAAAATA
>CAIPUJ010000092.1 GCA_903868205.1 uncultured bacterium
CCTATATGAAAAAATCAAAAAGGGTAAAGCTTACCTTTGTTAGGTAGTTAAGTATGTGTTTTGTGTAAAATCAAATATAAAAGTTCTGAACACCGCTTGGGTGTATCAGAAATATGATTGATAAATATAGATTAAAAACGAAGTGGACATGACAAGTGGCTGTCAGAACTATTAAGGAATCATTCTTTGATTAAGGAGAGTCTAAATGAGATTAAATTGCTATTTTTTCATTCGTAGTATTAGGATACTTAATTTTAAGGAATGAGAGATAATTATTTAACTTTTCCATAAATATATCCATTTCTTCTCTAGATACTTCTTTTTGTTTTCTTAATTTAATTGCTAGATGTACGATGTGATTTTTGTCCTCAATCGAATTGGCTAATTTTTGCCAAGAGTAATCTGGCAATACACCGAGGGCTCTTTGTTCACGCTCAGATAACCACAGAACCTGCTTTACTATCTCGTTAAACTTAAAAGACCCTTTTTCAAAATCAGGTAAGAATTTATTTTCAAAAGCAGATATGAAAGCGGTTAAATCTTTCAAATCTGTACGAGTAAACAATTGTCCTTCTGGCTTTGAACCATAAATAAGTGGGAGTTGGTCTAAATGCTTAACAAAAGTGCTTATAGTAGTTGGGTTGTTTGTTCTATTTGAAGACCATTTGCCTGTTTGTAATTCTTCAAGGGCATAAGCGACAATTTGAAATGGTGGTTTTGTGGTCTGCCCAAACTTTTCAGTTAATTCATATACAGCAGGAAGATACTTTTCACTTTTTAAAATAACCACAATATCGACATCACTCTCTGGTTGTAATTCATCTTGAACATAACTTCCTTTTATATAAATTGATATGATTTCATCATTGGGAATATGTTCAAGTATAGTTTCTTTTGCTTTTGATATAGAAATATCTGCCAGTTCTTTAAGTTCTAGTTGATTTGTATTTTCTATATTTTCCATATCAAAATATTATCATATTTCACCCCACACCTCCATACACTATAGTTTGATCTGTTATAATTACCTCATGACTGTTAAGAGAACCAAAACAATTTTACATATGGATGGAGATGCCTTTTTTGTAGGTGTTGAAGTAGCTAAGAATCCGAAGTTACGAGGTAAGTCTGTAGTTACTGGTGAAGAAAGAGGAATAGTGTCTGCACTTTCATATGAGGCAAAAGCAATTGGTGTTGTACGTGGTATGCCAATATTTAAAGTAAAAAAAGATTTTCCTAATGTTATTATTTTACCAGGTGACTATGCATCATATGTAAAGTATTCAGGCATGATGTTTGATATTGTTCGTAGATATGCTGATGATGTAGAAGAATACAGTATTGATGAATGTTTTGCTGACCTTACTGGGCTTGAGCGTACTCTTAAGATGACTTACAAAGAAATTGCAGAACGTATTAAAAAAGAAATAAACGATGAATTAGATTTGTCTATCTCCATTGGTCTTGCACCAACAAAAGTTTTAGCAAAAGTAGCTTCTAAATATGTTAAACCAAATGGTCTTACTATTATTGAGAAAGATAATACAAAAGAGTTTCTTGTAGGAACTCCAATAGAAAAGATATGGGGTATCGGCCCCAAGACTTCAGAATCATTAAAGATTAAAGGAATAAAAACTGCACAAGATTTTATAGATAAAGATATCGATTGGATAAAGAGAAACTATTCTAAACCTATAGAAGTGCTTTGGAGAGAGCTTCGTGGAGAATATTTGATGGAAATTGATCCAAACCCTAAAACAGAATATTCATCTATACAAAAAACACAAAGTTTTCACCCAGCTACAAACGACAAAGTATTTCTACTTTCTCAACTTTCTAAAAATATTGAAGGAGCGTGTGCAAAGGCAAGATACTATCATTTAATACCTAAAAAAGTTTCTTTCTTTTTAAAGAGTCAAAACTTTCAATTTTCAGCTTGTTCAATTAAACTTCATACGCCATCAAATTCCCCTGAGATTATCAATTCATTAGTTGAAAAGAAGTTTACTGAAGTTTATAAACGTACGATTTTATACAGAACTACTGGAGTAACTCTAGAAGAGCTTATACCTGACTCAGTAGCGCAAGGGGACTTATTTGGTAGTAATGCCGTATCTGACAAGTTTAGTGTAATTCACAAGCAAATAGATGCCTTAGAAGAGAGATTTGGCAAAAATATGGTATATCTGGCTTCTTCAAATAACGCTAGGAATAATAAAAAGAAGGGGACTGAGTCGGATGATTTAGATAGGGACTTGTTATTTTTGTAGTCAGTGTTAATATCTTTCGTCTTCAACTCTACAAGGATAGAAATCTAGTTGTTCTGGAGGTATGTTTAACAATTTTCCATATTCTAGAATACCTTCCCATGTTGA
>CAIPUJ010000093.1 GCA_903868205.1 uncultured bacterium
AATACCTTTTTTATCTATATAAACATCTATAGGAATATATTTTTCTGGAAGATTTTCTATTACAGATTTACCAGTCTTTAATGAGACATCATGTTCACCACTTGGCCCTCCACGCAAAATAGCAACTTTAATTCTTCGCATTTAAACATTATAACAGGAGTGACTAAAATATAAAATAGCATATAAATAAAAAGACGCGCGAAAATTTTCGAGCGTCCATTCCACAGGATATTCAAGATTTTGTAGGCTCTGCATTATAAACGAACTTGTAGTCGTTTTTTTGCATCAACAGATTAGTAGCCTGCACTACACCTCTGTAATATTCAACCCCAAAACCTTATCTGTTTAATAGTATATCATACATAATAATAAAGTCAATCTTTTGAAAGTTACTTCAAATATATTAGGATAATATCCTTTAAATTAGGGCTTTTTGGGCTAAAGTATTTCTATGATATTTAATAGCAAATCTGTGAGCTTCATTGTTTGCCAGTAAAATTTCATTTGAATACTTGGATGAAATATTTTTGTCCCCCATCACAGCCTTAGGCTTATGATATTCATTCTTTAATACTGAGACTACTGGAATTTTTAAACTTAAAGATTCTAATATTTTTCTAGCTATATTAATTTGGGCTTTTCCTCCGTCTACAACAATAACTTGGGGGAAAGACCATTCTTCATGAGTAAATCTTCTTTCTAGCACCTCTTTTAGAGCTGCAACATCGTTTTGTCTACTATTATTAATCTTGAATTTTCTGTATTCATTCTTCGCTGGCTCTCCATCTTCCAATACCACCATTACTCCGACATTTGCAGATCCGCTAATGTGGGCAATATCATATGCTTCAATTCTTAATGAATCCTCAGTCTTTTTATATTCTTCCTTAACCAAAGCGACATCTTGAATATGATTAAGAGCAAAAATTGTTTTTTTAATTTTATTAGCTTCTTCAAATTTATGCTCTCTGGCCAAGAAACCCATTTCCTTTTCTAAATTTTTAATTATTTGTGTTTTTTTACCTTCAAAAAATAAACTAATGTTTTTGATTATTTTTGAATACTCTTTTTTAGATATCAAACCAGCACAAACACCAGGACAAAGACCTATTTGATAATTAAAACATGGTCTATCTTGTCCTATTTTACATCTATCTCTAAAAGGAAATATTTTACGTATTATTTTCAAAGCCTCTTTTAATTGTGTTGCATTAGGGAAAGGACCAAAAATAGACTGGGGAGATATAGGGTCAGATTTACCAAGGAGGAACCTTTTTTCAGATCCAAATAACGTATCATTACTCTCTAAATTTCTTCCTCTTTCTACTAAAACTCTTGGAAAATCTTCTCTGGTGATAACAACATAATTAAAGCTTTTATTATCTTTCTCTTTTGTATTGTATTTTGGTTGATACTTTTTTATTAAATTCGCTTCAAGGATAATGGCCTCTAAAACAGAATCTGTTTTTTCAAAAGTAATTTTATCTGCCTTAAATACCATATCAACCAATAACGGACCTCTTGTAGCGATTAAATCATTAGAAAAATAGCTTCTTACCCTATCCCTTAGAGAAGTCGCTTTACCAATATAAAGAATCTGCTTACCTTTCATAAAAAAGTAAACACCTGGGAAATCTGGTAATTTTGTCCTATTAAAAACTTGACTATTCATATAATTCAATATAATATAATTCACGGATTTATACAACAACAGTACATCAACAAACAGAAAGGATCATCGTGAAAACACTTCTTCTACTTACACCATTTTTTATTGGAATTCTGATAATCACCTTAGTAAGAAATTGGGGAATAAAAAAGGCAAAAAAAGCTTACCGGAAAGGAATACTCGATAGTTTGGGTAAACCAGCTTCAGCTATCCAAAGACTAAAGAGTGGTGATGATTACCATTTTATTTTTGTAACAAAGGTGGGGCCAGACAGAATGGTTTTCCTTGTACAAAACAAGTTTCGTGATGGGGGTATAATTTATTGTGAAATAGGAAAAGAAATTAAACTAACGATAAATTCTACACGTGATGCATTCCCAAGATCAGGAAGTGTATACCGAGTAAAAATACCATCTGAGACACTAATCATACTTGAAACAATAGAAACCAGGAGATGATCATACACCTCAAAACCGCTCAACCGAGCGGTTTTTATTTTTTCAAAACTTTCTTCAAATATTTTCCTGTGTGAGATTTCTCATTCCTTGCAACATCTTCTGGTGTTCCTTTTGCAGTTATTTCTCCCCCTCCATCTCCACCTTCTGGACCGATATCTATAACATAATCAGATGATTTAATTAAATCCATATTGTGCTCAATAACAACCACAGTATTTCCATTATTTACAAGCTTTTGCAAAATTTCAATAAGTTTCTTTACATCTTCATAATGTAAACCAATAGTTGGTTCATCTAAGAAATAAATAGTTTTATGAAGCCCAGGTCTATAAAGCTCAGATGCAATTTTTACTCTCTGTGCTTCCCCACCAGAAAGCGTTGTGGCTGATTGACCAATTTTTAAATAGCCCAAACCTACATCCATCAAACATTTTAATCTGTCATATACCGCAGGAAGATCTACAAAGAATTCTAAAGCCTCCTCTACAGTCATTTCAAGCACTTGGTAAACGTTTTTATTTTTGTATTTAACCTCCAAGGTTTCTTTTGTAAATCTCTTTCCACGGCATATATCACAAGGTACATGGACTGTCGGCAAGAAATGCATTTCTACTTCTATAGTTCCATTACCTTGGCAAGCTTCGCATCTTCCACCTTTTACATTAAAAGAAAATCTGTTAGCCTTCCAACCTCTTTCCTTAGCCATAACAGTAGCAGCAAACATATCACGAATAAATGTCCATGCTCCAGTATATGTACCTGGGTTTGATCTAGGTGTTCTTCCTATTGGCGACTGATCTATCATGATAGTTCTACCAACATATTCTGAGCCAGTGAAAGAAGAACAATTATGAGTTTGTGCTGAGCGCATCTTTCTTTCTAATCTTGCCTGTAAATTTTTATAAAGAATTTCATAGACAAAAGAAGACTTACCAGAACCAGATACACCTGTAATAGTAACAAATTTACCTAAAGGTACATCAATATTCATATTTTTTATATTAAATATTTTTCCACCACGAACTTTCAAAGATCCTCTGTCTTGGTCTCTTCTTTTTTCCGGAATTTCTATTTTCTTTTCACCTCTAAGATATGCGAGAGTCAAAGAATCTGAATCATTATTTTTTGCAGTAAGTAATTTATCTAGCTCTCCAGATACAACAACCTCTCCTCCGTGTATTCCAGCTCCTGGACCAATATCTACAATGTAGTCAGATGAATACATCGTGTCTTCATCGTGCTCAACAACAAGAATAGTATTTCCTAAATCTCTTAGTCTAAGAAGTGTTCCTATGAGCTTATCATTATCCCTTTGATGTAATCCTATTGTAGGCTCATCAAGCACATAAAGAGCACCTACAAGCCCAGAACCAAGCTGGGAAGCTAACCTTATTCTCTGTGCTTCTCCACCAGAAAGTGTGTGTGCACGTCTATTAAGAGACAAATATTGGATACCGACATTGATCATAAACTGAAGTCTGGAATCTATTTCTTTCAAAATTACTTTAGCAATTTCTTTTTCTGTTTCTGTTAGATGTACGTTCTCTAAAAATTCCCTAGCATCAGTAATTGATTTTGCTGTAAAATCCACAATATTTATTCCACCAAAAAGCACATGAAGCGCTTCTTCACGTAACCTTGCACCTTTACACAATTCGCAAGGATCATCACTAAAAAATTCCTTGGTACCTAAACCGTTACATTCTGGACATGCACCATATGGAGAGTTGAAAGAAAATAGTCTAGGCTCTATTTCTGGATATGAATATCCGTCGTATGGGCACATAAATTTTACAGAAATAAGTTTTTCTTCTTCTGGGGTTTCAATTTTTAGTAATCCCTTTGATTCTTCAATGGCTTTTTCCACGGCATCACTAAGTCTTTCGCGTATGCCATCTTTCTTCTCTTTAAATTCACTTATGTAAAACTCATCAACAAGCACATCAATATTGTGCTTCTTGGTTTTTGAAAGAATGATTTGATTTCTTAGTTTCTTAAGCTCTCCATCTATCTTTACTTGCTCATATCCTTTTTCTAATAGATCATAAAGGAGTTGATAGTATTCGCCCTTTCTTCCAACAACCACTGGAGAAAATATCTTCACCTTTGCAGAACTTACTTCTACACCTAAAATTTCTTTTGTTTTTTGTGGAGCTTTAATATGGGAAACTGTATTTATAATTGTTTCTAAGATTTCTTCCTTAGAAAGTTTTTTGATTTCTCTATTACAAACAAGACAATGTGGTTTACCAATCCTAGCAAAAATAATTCTGAGATAATCGTAAATTTCAGTAATAGTAGCAACTGTAGATCTAGGATTATTTGATCTAGATTTTTGATCTATTGAAATTGCAGGAGACAAACCAATAATCTCATCAACATCTGGTTTCTGCATCTGATGTAAAAATTGTCTTGCATATGAAGAAAGAGATTCAACATATCTTCTCTGCCCTTCCGCAAATATAGTATCAAAAGCGAAAGATGACTTTCCTGATCCAGAAAGACCTGTAACAGCAATCATTTTATTACGAGGCATTTCCACAGTAATATTCTTCAGATTGTGGGTTCTTGCTCCTTTTACGATGATTTTACCTGCATTTTCATCAAATGTTGTTTTTATTGGCTTTTTTTCCATATAAATTGAAACAAACCTCCCAGTTGCTCCTTAGGGGGGTGTTAGACTTTTATATTACTATTAATAAGCTATATTGGCAAATATAATTATAACTGTAAAAATTTAACAATAATGATGCGG
>CAIPUJ010000094.1 GCA_903868205.1 uncultured bacterium
CGAAGATCCCGCGGTTCGCGTTCGAGAAGTTCCCGCAGGCGGACCCGACGCTTACCACGCAGATGAAGTCGGTCGGCGAGGCCATGTTGCTGAATTAGCAGAAAATTCTCCTGTGAAAGGATGCATGATAATTAAGCCTAATGGTTACGCATTATGGGAAAATACCCAAAAAATACTCGATGAAAAGTTTAAAGAAACAGGAGTTCAGAATGCTTATTTCCCGATGCTTATTCCTGAAAGATTACTTAAAAGAGAAGAAAGCCATGTAGAGGGTTTTGCCCCAGAAGTCGCTGTTGTCACTCATGCAGGTGGAAAAAAATTAGAGGAGCCATTAATTCTTCGTCCAACTTCTGAAACAATAATGTATGAAGTTTTTTCTAAATGGGTTCGTTCACATCGTGATTTACCTCTTTTAATAAATCAGTGGGCAAATGTTATTAGGTGGGAAATGAGAACACGTTTATTTCTTCGCACAACAGAATTTCTCTGGCAAGAAGGTCATACTGTTCATTCCACAGAAGAAGAAGCAATTGAGAGGGTTCTTATGATGTTAAATATTTATAAAGATTTCGCAGAGAATTATATGGCAATCCCTGTTATTCCTGGGATAAAATCACAATCAGAAAAATTTGCTGGAACGAAGGATACATATTGTATTGAAGCAATGATGCAAGATGGAAGAGCTTTACAATTTGCAACTTCTCATAATCTTGGTCAAAATTTTGCAAAAGTTTTCGATGTAGGATTTTTAGATGAATCTAATGTTCGTCAGTATGGTTGGCAAACAAGTTGGGGGTTGTCCACAAGAGTTATTGGTGCTCTTATAATGTCTCATAGTGATGATAAAGGTTTAGTATTACCACCTAAAATTGCTCCAATTCAAGTAGTCATAGTACCAATTATTCCAAAGGAGTGGGATAAACAACTTGTTATGGAAGAGTCTCAAACAGTTTTTTCGAATTTAAAAGCAATTGGAGTTAATGTTAAACTTGATGACCGAAATCTCCGGCCTGGAGAAAAATATTATGAATGGGAGAAAAAAGGTATCCCTCTTCGTATTGAAATTGGGCCAAAAGATTTAGCAAATAATACTGTTGTTGTTGTGCGTAGAGATAATGGAGAAAAGAAGACAGTTTTACTTCCAGATCTTAGAGATGTTGTTGTTTCTACTCTTGATCTAATTCAAAATAATTTATTTGAACAAGCAAAAAATCGATTAAACGAAAATGTGGTTTCGGTTGATACTTGGGATGAATTTGTAAAAGCAGTAGAATCAAATAAATTTGTTAGTGCTCATTGGTCTGGAGATATTGAAGTTGAAGCAATGATAAAAGAAGAAACAGGGGCAACCATACGTTGTATTCCCTTTGATCAAGTTAAAGAATCTGGGTTATGTATTAAATCTGGGAAAGAGTCCAACGGTAGGGTGATATTTGCGAAAGCATACTAAAATTATGTTTAAAAATTTCTACAAAATGTTTTCAAATGATATCGGTATAGATCTCGGCACAGCCAATACGCTGGTGTATTTGA
>CAIPUJ010000095.1 GCA_903868205.1 uncultured bacterium
ATTTAATATTTTATGTTAAAAAAATTCTATATCTTTGCTTCTGTTGTAATTTTTTCTCTCTCTTTCGCCAGTGTTTCTTCCGCACAAACAATTCTTACTGATGTTATAGACAATATCTTTAATTATGACCTTTATAAAACATCTCAAGGGGCGGATGTTATTAAACTACAAAAAGTTTTAAACCTTGATGGAGATACCGTTGTTTCTTGTGGTGGAACAGGTTCTGTTGGCAATGAATCAGACTATTTTGGACCAGCCACAGAAAAAGCTGTTATAAAATTTCAAAATAAATATAGCATATCTCCAGCCAATGGTTATGTTGGCCAAAAAACTAGGGATGTTTTAAACGCTGTTTATAGATGCTATTTTATTTCGAATGAGTGTACTCCGCAAATACCGATGAAAACTGTGGCTTCAGCTTGTGTTGTAAGAGAAACTCCTGTTGTTACAAAAAATGAAGGACTGAGTATATGTAAATTAGTAGAGCTTCTTATTTCTGTAGATGCCATAAAGAAAGACAAGATAGACCAAGCAAGAAGTGTCGCCTCACAATACGATTCTTCTGGTTCTTGTGGAACTATGTTTGTAGAATTAAAAGCGAATAACGAAGACTCTGTGTCAATTATGTCAGGCGCTCCAGTGACTCTTTCTTGGAAATCAAATGGGGTAACTTCATGTAAAATAGGCACACAATCACAAAGCGCATCTGGCACACAGATAGTTTATCCATATCAATCAGATAAATTCACTATCGTTTGTAAAGGCAAAACTTCTGACGTTTCTGACTCAGTCAGTATTTCTATTTTTACAGAAAACTTTACAAAAGTAGAAGTCGCACCTCCCTTTGACTACGCAACAACATCTACAGATCTTGCAGAAAGATCGACAGATCTTTGTCTTATAAAAAAGACACCGTCTGGTTACCCAGCAAAACCAGTACACTGGATGGCCTCTACATCATATGCTTATGAGGATTTAACAAACGTTATCAGTTCTTGGCAAGGTATAGGACCATCTTTTGCCTCTTCCTCAATTTTTAATAAAACTTATATAAAAGGTTTGGAGCTATTTACTCAATCAAACGACCAGGTAACAACAACGACAGTTAAGGCTACGTACAAAAAAGAGAGAATAACTTTTACTTGTATACCAGAGGTAATAAAAGAGGTGCGTCTTGAAGGAGGTGAGTGTAACATCTTAAAGCGTATTTGGTCTACCTATATAAATTTATGGTTTATACACGGTAAATGTAGCGCCTTCTAACCAAAAAGGAAAACCTAATTCTAGAATACTATTTTTCTAGAAAAATAGAATCGCACCACTGGATCAATTAATTTCTCTACCGGAGCAAAATTATTTGTTAAAATTACTGTACTTGAGCTAAATTTTAAGTCATTAGTTACGAGTTTGTGAGCCAAAAAACTGTTTTCACCAGAAAACAGTTTTTTGGCTAGGGCATCTGTCATAAGCGGTAAATCTCCTTTTACACCGATAATTACTATATTTTGAACACTTTCAGTTGTTGCCCCAAAATTAAAAACATAAAAATTCGGAAAGGTTATTTTGAAAGTATTAATTACACTTTCTGTAAATCTTGCGTTCTCTCCTTTCATTTCTCCTATAAAATTTATAGCATACACACCACCGTCTGTTAGCTTTGCCTTCACCTCTTCATTCCATTCTTTTGTAAGTAAATACCATGGCACAGAAATAAAAGAATTGTAGGCGTCACCAAAAATCACATCATATTTTTGTGCTTCTTTATTTATTATCACTTTTGCATCCCCTACCTTTGTCTCAATATCATATTTATTTAAATCAAAATAATCTTCTGCTATTTTCTTGAGTTCTGGATCTACGTCTATCACCGACACCTTGGCATCTTTATAATATTCTTTAAAATATTTAGGTAATGTATAAGCTCCGGCGCCTATTACCAAGATATCTTTTATATCTTTTTTCAAATTTGAAAAAACCGGATATATTTCCGGGTAAAAATACTCATTAGTTTTTTCTGGCATTATACTATGTGAATCAAAGTCCAAAAAAAGTAGCCTAGACTTTCCAAACCCATACAAATCCATATCGGCAACCTTGGCTTTATAATAATTTGTTTCTTTTTCAAACAAAGATTTTTTTTCTGTACCCGTTTTGCTTTGTATAAAAAATACTGAAGCCATTATCAATATAGTTATCATTATTATAAAAATCTCACTCTTTTGATACTTTATAAAAAACAACCCCGTTACTGCAAGGACTACCGCTATGGCCCATATCGTTTCTATACTACCGATTGTTGAAACAAAGAAGAAACCTGTAGCAAAGACACCAATGACACTTCCTACAGACCACACAGACGATAACAAGCCATACTCAGTAGCTATTTTTGAAAAGTTGTCAGCATACTTTTTAAGAATTATGGGTTGTATCATTCCAATAACAATCGCAGGAATAAAAAAAAGATAAGAAGCCATCAAAAGATTTAATAATAAAATAGAATTTGAAGAATTAAGTATTATTTTTGTATTTTGAGCAAGAGTAGGAATTATAGAAACAAGTATCGCAGAAACAAAAAACACATAAGACAAAAGAATGCTGTTTTTTATCTTGTCCCCCAACATACCACCAAACCAACTACCAATAGAAAGACCGAGTAGTGTAATTCCAATAACAGATGTCCAAGTATATACAGAGCTACCAATTATCGGAGCAACTATTCTAGAAGATATAAGCTCTACTGTCATAATAGAAAATCCAGCGATAAATGATCCGAGGAGATAAAGATTTTTCTTATTTAAAATAAACATCTATATATTCTCTACTATTTTCTTCCAATCTTCAAGCCTTAAGTCTTCTGCGCGGATTTTTTCGTTGAAACCGAGGGTGGAAAAAATTTGCTGCAAATTTTTTCCACCCATTATTCCATCTTCTCCAAGAGAATCCTTCAAATTCCCCAAAAGCATCTTCCTTTTGTGTGCAAACCCAGCTTTTAATACTTCAAAAAACCTATCCTCACTAAAATCTTTAAAATAATTTTTTGATATATTATCAATAATTAGCACTGCAGAATCCACTTTTGGAGCTGGTACAAAGCTTCCTTTTGAAACTTTCATCGCCATACTTGGTATTCCATATGCTTTTACACTTATTGATAACAAACTTTCTTTATTATCTCTTGCAATAATCCTATCGGCTATCTCTTTTTGTACCAAAACCACTATTTTTGTTGGGTTTATTGGCCCAGAAAGGAATTTCCTAAAAAATAATCCAGTAATATAATATGGAATATTCGCAATTATTTTAAATTTACCATTTTCAATTCCTAACTTCTCTGTATTATCTTCTAAAATATCACCTTCAAACAATTGAAACTTGCTTTCTGATATTTCTTTTGTAAATTTTTCTTCCAAAATTGAAATAAGTCTATGATCTTTCTCTACAGCAATTACTTTTCCTGATTTTTCTAATAGTTTTACTGTTAAAGCTCCCTCTCCTGGCCCAACTTCCAATACAATATCATTCGCAGATATCTCTCCTGCCTCAGTAATCTTCTGTAAAACTCCTTCGTTCTTAAGGAAATTTTGTCCAAGTGATTTTTTTGCGAATATACTCATACTTTTTATTTTAATACTACCACTCTAAATAGATTATCTTTTCTCTGTACTCAAAGTGTTCTTCCTCTAGAAAATCATTATCAATATCTGCAAAGAATTGCGATGGAAAATTCATTTGTTGAGAGCCATATATAGTACGCATCTCTGCATATGTTAAGAATAACTTAATTCTAGCACGAGTCAAAGCTACGTAAAAAAGTCTTCTTTCCTCTTCCATTTCTTCCGGTGTCTTTTCATCTTTTCCTACCGGCTGATGTGGGAATAGATCTTCTTCAAGCCCTGTTATAAATACATAATCAAATTCTAAACCTTTTGCAGCGTGTACTGTCATAAGCTTCACTGCATTTTCATTTTTCTCAAGTGAATCTTGGTCTGTAGCTAAAGCTGCTTCCTCTAAAAGTTTCTCAATACCTTCTGGTCTAGGCAAATGATCGTATTTTACAGCGAGAGTCGCAAGCTCTCTCATGTTTTCTAATCTTTCTTTATCATCTTCTGTTCCTTTCTGTAATTCTAATTCTAGACCAGTTTCTCTGATTATAAATTTAATAATATCGGAAGGTTTTTCTTTTTCTGCTTCTTTTTTTATTCTTTCTAATAAATTGAAGAAAGAATTTACTTTTTCTTTCACTCCCAACGGTAGTTTATCTCTTCCCCCTTCAAATATTTTTAATATAGTAACTTTCCCTATTCCCCTAGCCGGAACATTTATAATCCTCTTAATATCACTTAAGCTTTCTGGATTAACACCGGCTCTTAAAAAAGAAAGGATGTCCTTAACCTCTTTTCTATCAAAGAATTTTGTTCCAAGAACTTGATACGGAACACTCTCAGTAAGAAAAGCCTCCTCAAGAATACGAGATTGGAAGTTTGCTCTATATAGTACCGCTATTTCTCTAGGAGATCCCCCTTTTTCTATTATTTCCTTGGCTTTTCTGGCTATGAATCTAGATTCTTCCATCTCATTTATACCTTTAAAGAAAGAAATTTTGTCTCCCTCTGCGTTTTTTGTAAAAAGATTTTTCTCTCTTCTAAGTTTATTTTTTTTAATTACTGCATTAGCAACCGCAAGGATTGTTTGTGTTGATCTATAGTTTTGTTCTAGGAGAATTACTTTGGC
The DNA here is from genome assembly GCA_903868205.1 of uncultured bacterium. Classification (GTDB taxonomy): domain Bacteria; phylum Patescibacteriota; class Minisyncoccia; order Phycocordibacterales; family GWA1-40-21; genus Bog-1340. Next base: position 4,732 of record CAIPUJ010000095.1, read on the forward strand.
TTCTGGATAATCTTCTTCAAAACTTAAAATATTTTGTATGTCTGCTCCTCTCCATGAATAAATACTCTGGTCTATATCACCAACCACACAGATATTCCTATTTTTCTCTACTAAAAGCTTCACTGTTCCATACTGAACCTTATTTGTATCTTGATATTCGTCAATGTGAATATATTTCCAAATATTTTGGTATTTTTCTAATACTTCTTTGTGGTTTTTAAGTAATTGAAAACTTTTTAATAACAAATCATCAAAGTCTAAAGCCTTCTCTTCTGCGAGTTTTTGTTCATATAAAGGCCAGACGGAAGATACTACTCCTTGTAATGAATATCCCTTCTGATCTTTTTCGCTTTTATATTCCTGACAAGTCTTTTGATCACCCTTTTCTCTTGAAATTATGTTTAAGATTTTACCTGGCTCAAATTGTTTTGAATCTATATCTAATTTTTTAAGACAATCCTTAATAAGTTTAAGTGAATCAGCTCTGTCCATAATACTAAAATTTCTTGTAAGTCCCAGAAGTTTACTATTTTCTTTCAAAATATGTACCCCGAGAGAGTGAAAAGTACTTACAAAAGGTTTATTTCTAAAATAAACCGGCATATTTAAACTTTTATCTTCCCCAATTACTTTTTCTACTCTTTCTCTCATCTCTTTGGCTGCTTTGTTTGTAAAGGTGATAGCTAAAATATTCTCTGGGGCTACTCCTTCCTTTATTAAATGTAAAATTCTATGAGTAATAGTCTTGGTTTTCCCTGCACCTGCTCCAGCAATTATTAAAATTGGTCCGTCTTTCTGTAAGACAGCTTGTTTCTGTTGTTCATTTAATCCTTCTAAATGTTTCATCTCAATAAATATATCATGAGTAGTTTATAGATTCCTAATCCAATATCTTTTCTTGTTTTCTTTATATATAAAAT
>CAIPUJ010000096.1 GCA_903868205.1 uncultured bacterium
ACCAAAATAAAAGCTTTACCTGAGTGCTTATTGCATTTAAAGGACATTACTATATTTGATTCTTCACATTTTATTTGAGTTCATAAACTAGTCTTAATTTGTATTTTTTTATGATGGTGATAATCTACTTGTAGAAAATAAAAAGGAGGTTTTTATGCAGAGCACTTACATTTTTTGTATTTTGTTTGTTGTCGTCGGTTTGATATTTATTTATATTGGTTCACAATCGGTCAGTGATTATTTTTTCTACAGAAATATTGTTGATCGTGGTGCAAAAAGTATAAAAGATAAAATACGTTTTTGCGTAATTAACCTCTTGGTCGGATGTTTCTGTGATTCAAAACGTTGTGATCTTGGTTCTTTCGGGTCACACTACAAGAAAATAAGTAATATTGGAATAGCAGTAGTGCTTCTGTCTGTATTAATAATTTGCTTAATAAAGTGATTTTTTATAACGGGGCTATTAAGGCCCTGTTTTATTTTCCTTGCAAACAACGCTTTAATTGTTAAAATTAGATTATTAACAATAATTACAATTATTTTATGGAAAAAAAACCAGAGATACCAAATAACGGAAAAGACTTTGGTTCAGGACGTATAGATATACCAGAAATAAATAGTCATATTAAAGAAGGCGAAGAGCTTCCTCCTTTTGATGCTGGAGAAAAAGAAACTATTCTAGAAACCGCTGAAGGTGGAATAGGTTTTGAAGATACCCCAGAGTCTTTCATTCCAGAGAATAGAAGTTTTTATAAAAAAATGTCTGATGGTGGTAGAGCAATAGCTGGGCAGGTTTTTGAAGCTGCGGGTAAACTCTCAGAAAAAGGAAAAGAATTTTCTAAGAAAGCTCGTGAGGGAGCTAGTGATTTATCTGACAAAACTCGTGAAGGTGTTTACAATCTTCCTGGCGTGGCTAGATTTCTAGGAAAGATGGAAATTACTTACAATCAATTTTGGGCAGATAAACATGAAGAAAAAGCTTTGGGATTGAAAGACAAGATGGACACTTTTGATTTGAAAAGTAAAAAATTAAATGGAGCACAAAAAGATTTAGAAGATAAAATTGAGAATTTTAAAAAGAGTGGTTTCCCTGTAGGGTCTTTATCTTTGAATTTGCGAGAAATTAAAAGACAGGCAGAAGAAATTGAAAAGAAAAAAAATAGTACCCAATCAAAATTTGAAGCAAGAGATACTAACAGAAAAGAGTATATTGGTGAAAGAGATAGGATTGCTGATAAATTGATAAATAGATATGAAGACAAACTTCAACCTTATGAAAAAACTATAGATAATCTTAAAATCAGTAGAGATCAATTGGATTTAGCATCTACCATCTCAGAAATTAAAAATGAACAGCAAGAAGAAGGATTTAAAAAATTAGAACAAGATATAAAAGTGACTGAGGATGCTCTTAGAGCTTCTGGTAAAAGGGAGTGGACAATAGGTAGGGACAAGACACTCAAACTTGTAAGAGCCGAGATTATAAATGGACGTAAAGAAATAGCTAAAAAAAGAGAAAATATTGCAAAGGAAAGGTTGGAGATAAATAGAAAGATTGCAGAAGTAGACGAGAAGGCAAATCCACTGAGAGACAAGAGAGGTGAGTTTATAAGAATTAAACAACGAAGACCAATAGGTATTGATGTAAAACCAAGGAAGAGAGAAGAGAATATTTCTTTCAAGGAAGAAATAAATGATCACAAAAGAGAAGAATCTGATGAAAATAAACCAGAGGAGGTTCCAGCAGGTACCTTCGAAGATGATCAAGAAGAAATCGAAGAGTTAGAAATTAAAGAAGTTTTGCCCCTACCGGTTTTGATTTCAATCTGGAATAACCATTTAAAGAAATCCTTAAAAGTAGAGAATTTTCAATCAAAACTTATCAATGCGAAAGATTTTATAAAAGCTCAACAGATGTTTGGCGAAGTTGATTTAAGTTTTAAAGATTTCAAAAAGATACTTGAGAGCTACTACAAAATTAAAAAAGTATCAGTAGAAAAGAATGTGTTCGGTAAAGATTTCGGAAATTTTGAGGATAAGAGTAAGATTTTTAAGAATTCTTTTGTGCAGTGGGTTAGTGGTGGTTCTGAAATGTTTGCAGAGCCAACACGTGTGAAGGGTTTTAGTGAAGATGGTAAATTTGCTTTTGTTGAGGGTACCAGGACTGGAATTCCAGTTTCTGAGTTAGAATCATTAGGATAGTATTTTTAATCTAATTAAAATTATATGAATAACACAAAAATAAATCCAAATAATGATAAAGATGAATTAGACAACAGAATTAATTCATTATTAGAAAGAGCAAGAGTAATAAATAAAGATGTAAAGGAAACCAATTCTGCCATAGAAGAAGAATTTAAAAAAGTTAATGCAGAGGCCGACCGTGCCATCAGGGATATTGATGAAATTACAAAAGATCTAGCGAAAGCAGATAAAGAAGCTGAAGATGGATTGGACACACTAATACTTAAACAATCTGAAGATTTGGCGAGTGAAGAATAAATATTAATATAATAAAAAATAGAGCGAACGCTCTATTTTTTTATCTTAATATCTTTATTAATCCCGTAGAAACTTCTTGCTTAAAGCTTTCTGAAGCAATCATATTTTTTTCTAAATCATTTAGTTCTTCTTGTTTTTTGTCATTAAGCATAAGTGATGCTTGGGTTTGTTTAATACTGAATGGGTTAATAAAATATGTAGCAGAGTTTTTTTCTAGAATTAATTTTATTGCTAAGCCTTTTCCTGTAGATCCTGTTTCTGATTGATCAAAAATAAAGTTGCCGATAGAGTAGAATATTGGTTTGTTGTTATAAATTTCTATTGGCTCAATAACATGTGGGTGCATACCTATTACCACATCTGCACCGTGATCTATAAAAGAACGTGCTGTTCTTTGTTGAAGTGATGTAAAACCTAGATTGTATTCTTCCCCCCAATGAGGATATACGACAATATAAGAAAGATTTTCTCTCGCTTTCTTTATTAAAGATAATACATTATCTAGTCCTTGATATGAAAATTCATTGTAGGCAATAAAACCAATTTTTTCTGAACCTAAATTTTTAATATAAATTAAATCGTCGGTGTTTTGTGGATCTCCAAAATAATCTAATTCAGACATTGTCATCAAGGTTTTTGATTCAGTGAAGCCTTCAGTGCCAAAATTTAATGTATGATTGTTTGCCTGCCCGAGGAGTGTAAAGCCAAGCTTTTTTAATACTGGTAAAACTTCAGGATTAAAAGTGAAATTAAGTGGTGCATCTTTTTTGCCAACAGTCACAGATTTAAATGAAGTAAAAGATCTCTCTGAGTTGGCGACTACAATATCATTACCAAGAATAAATTCTTTGATTAATTCAAAAGGAAATTCTAACCCTTTCTCTTCCATCTTTTGACGTGCGAGGCGGTCTAACATCATATCTCCAAAAATTAATATGGAGATTGGTTTATTGTTTTCTTGTTTAGACTTTGCTATTTGCTGGCTTGTAGGGTCGACAACTAAAGGATTGGGTTTTTTTATTATAGAGTAACCAATCGCAATAAATAAAATAGCAATTAAAATTATTAACCAGTTTTTACCAATCAACATTTTCATAACTATATTTTAACTTTAATTTAAGATATTTGCGATGCTGTAATATATAATTTAATCTTATTTGCACATGTAGTCACGAATAATTTGTTCGCCGTCACTCACAAATTTTCTCGACCCAGACTGAGAATTTATGGTTTGTACAATGTAGTCACGAGTATTTTTCTACTGAAAAATCTCGCGACCCCGCCTCGCACCGTCGTGCTCCGGCTCGTACAGTGTAAAAGAAAATCCACTCTCTAATTGAGAGTGGATTTTCAATTGTTTACACTGTACGCCTGCCTGGATTCGAACCAGGGACCCCCGAGGTATAAGCTCGATGCTCTAACCAGCTGAGCTACAGGCGTATATATAAAAGATATTATCTTAAAAATGACTTTTTCGCAATCATTCAAAATGTATTTCTTCCACTTTTCTATGTTTCATTTTTTCACAAATAAGAGGGTATTTTGAAAGTGTGTCGTCTTGTTTCAGAAGATATTCTGCTTCAGCCCTTGCTGCTTCCACCATTTTTAGATTTTTAATTGCTTCCATGCCTATATCAGAAATACCCCATTGTTTATTCCCAGAAAGTTCTCCTGGTCCGCGAAGTTTCAAATCGTATTCAGCAAGCTCAAATCCATTTTTTGCTTGTGTAAGCGCCCTAAGCCTATCTATTGTTTTATCAGACTTTGCTTCTGCAAAAACATAGCAATACGCTTGATGATTACTTCTTACTACACGACCTCTTAATTGGTGAAGTTGAGCAAGTCCAAACCTTTCTGCTCCCTCGATTACAATTATTGTTGCATTAGGAACATTCACACCGACTTCAACTACAGAGGTAGCACAAAGTATTTGCGTTTTGTATTCTGTAAATTCTTTCATTATTCTGTCTTTTTCTGCTGGAGTCATCTTGCTGTGTAATACACCGATTTCATATTCAGGGAAAATATCTTTCTTTAAACGCTTTGCTTCTTCTTTTACGGACTTTGCTTGAACAGCAGCTTCTTTGGCTGGATCTGGCTCATCTATTCTCGGACATATAACATATAGTTGTCTACCGTCTTTCATTTCATTACGAATTTTTTCATAAGTTTCTTCTCTTTTATTTTTTAAAACAATTTCTGTAATTATCTGTTTTCTTCCAGTGGGCATTTGATCTATAAGAGTAAGGTCTAGGTCTCCATAAACAGTAAGAGCGAGAGTACGGGGAATAGGGGTAGCGGTCATGGAGAGTAAGTGCGGAGCAATTTTTTCTTTCTTTAATAATTTCTGTCTTTGAGCTGTTCCAAATCTATGTTGCTCATCTATCACTACAAAAGCTAAATGTTTGAATTTAACTGTTTTTTGAATAAGTGCATGTGTACCTATAAGAATATGTATTTCTCCATTTGCTACCCATTTCAAAAGTTGTGTACGAGAAATATCAGTCCAGCTTTTTGGATTTACTTTTGATGGAAACTTTTTACATCCACTCCCAGTGATTAGTCCAATATTTATTCCTAAGTAGTAGAAATATTTTATGAAAGATTCGAAATGTTGTTTGGCTAATATTTCTGTTGGCGCCATATATGCTACCTGCAATGCTCCGAATGTTTGCCCAAGGGGTCTTGTTGTTACGGCTCCAAATGCTGCTGCTGCAGCTACCGCTGTTTTACCAGAGCCTACATCTCCTTCAAGTAGACGAGACATTGCATGCCCTTTTGAAAAATCTTGGAATAAAGTTTCAATAGCTTTATTTTGTGCTTCGGTTGCGGTAAAAGGGAATCTTTTTACGAATCCGTCTATTCTGTCTTGTGGAGTTTTGATTATAAAAGAAGGTTCTTTCTGCCATTCTAATCTAGCCTTTATTCTTTCAAGTTGAATGAAGAAAACTTCTTCAAAAGCAAATCTTTTTCTTGCAGATATTGCATGGTCTCTTTTTTGTGGAGTGTGAATCCAAACTAAAGCGGTCTTAAGAGTTGGAAGATTGTATGTGTTTAAAATATATTCTGGTATCGGATCAGTAATTGTTTCTAATATCCCACTTTGAAATATTTTTTGTACCGCATGATATATCCAATTTGAAGTCACTCCTTTGCTTTCTGGATATACTGGGTATAAAGAGTGGGATTCTCCGTCTTCTCCAAACAAAGAGTCTCCAACACCAATCGGAAGCTTGGTGACGGGTTCTATTTTTGGGTTACTCATGTATAACTCACCTTTTCTATCAGAAACTTTTCCATCTGCTCTTACAAAGAAACCATCTTGAAGCATTTTTGCTATATATGGTTGATGAAACCACACTGCTTTTATCCTTCCAGATTCATCTTCAATCCATGCTTCAGACATTGGGATTTTACTTTTGAAACTTTTGCTAGTTTTAAGTCCAGAAATTTTTCCAAAGATTGTTGCAGATTCTCCAGTAGAAAGACTTGCGATATTTCTTTTTTGTGATGTGTCACCATATCTGACAGGGAAGTGATACAGTAGATCTTCCACCGTTTTAATACTTAGCTTTTTTAAAGCTAATTTTTGCCCTTCCAAAATTCTCAGATTTTCTGTAAGTTGGTCACCTAATTTCATTTGTTGTATTTTAGCATAAAACTTTAGTAGGCAAGTTTTTTAATCGTGTTATAATATTGAATATGATTACATTAACATTAACTGAAATTATTATTAGGATATCGATTGCTGTTGGTTTGGGGGCGCTCCTCGGACTTGAAAGGACTTTAGCTGGTAAGAACGCAGGACTTCGTACTTACGCTATGGTTTCTTTGGGTTCAGCAATGTTTATTCTTATTGCAGAAATAGTTTCTGCTACGATTCCAAATTCAAATTCATTACTTTTAGGTTCTGCTGTTATAACAGGTATTGGTTTTATTGGTGCTGGTCTTGTTTTGTTTCAGGATCATAAGGTTACAGGTCTTACCACCGCGGCTGGGCTTTGGGTTTCAGCTGGTATAGGTATGGCTGCTGGTTATGGACTTCATCAAATTGCTGTCGTAGCTTTTGTAGCAGCACTTCTAGTCTTTACACTTTTTTGGTTTATTGAGAGTCTTTTAAAAAGGTTATCATACAATAGAGAGCAAAGATTGAAAATTTAAATAAATCTAAATTAAAAAGAGCTTTTGGAGGCAAGGCCTCCAAAAGCTCTTTTTGATTATCTATTTTCTTTTATTTGATTTTAATTCTCTTCTTTTTCTTAGGCTCATAAGTATCAATAGAAGTAAAAATAAGTCTAATGCCGCAAGTGTTTTTCCAAGTATCCCAGAAGCTAGCATGTAAACAGGTTCTTCAAAAAACCACATTTTTAATTTTGGTAGATTCATTATTGTTTTCATCGCTTCATTTAATGGGAATGATTCATCTTGCCCTACAGTAAGTACATATTTGCCATCATTATTTTCTGATGTAATTTCAATCAAATACTCTCCAGTTTTTAGATATTTAGTTTCTTCTGGTCCCTTGAGATAAAAGTCGCCAGCAAAATCTTCAAAATAACTTTCCCAATCTGCTTTGTTTCCATCAAGATACATTTTTATGTCACTGTCTGGAGAGGCGAGTTTAATCATTTTTGCTGAAAGTCCAATAGATGCATTATTGTTATCAGGTACTAATAATCCAAAATATATAATAGATGGTTTTTCTATTTTTATTTTATAATATTCAGGGGAGTTTTTTAATATTCCATAAAAAGCCTGTGATATTTCTGGCCTATCTATAATAATAGGGGATATAGCTGTGCTTTTTGTGTCCCAGACCAACCTAGGATTGTGAGCCAGTACTTGATTGGTAAAAAAGAATGATATGATAAAAATTAAAATACCGATATTTATTTTCATACAATATATTATAACAGATTACTAGAATAATATGTTTAAATATGCTAATCTGTTTTTGTTAGATGGAGACGTGTCAGAGTGTTGATTTGAGAATGCTTGCAGCAAATCAAAGACGGAGCGCGACGGTGCGAGTTGAAATTTGGGTGAGGGACCCAAATGAAAGACCTTGAACGTTTTGTAATCAAAATGTGAAAGGTGTACTGTTCCTGTAAGGAAGGGGTCGCAAGATTTTTTAGCAGAAAAATATTTGTGACCTAATGTGCTTCTTCAAAAAAGAAGCGGCGGCTTAGTTATCAAACAAAAGTATCGGTATAATTGAATAATGGAGACGTGTCAGAGTGGTCTAATGTGCTTCTTTGCTAAAGAAGTGGGGTGTAAAAGCTCCCGCTGGTTCGAATCCAGCCGTCTCCGCATAGTTATATTATTATGTTTTTAAAATTTAGAAAACTTTATAATAAAGGTTTTACTCTTATAGAGCTTTTGGTAGTTATCTCTATTATTGCGATGCTTTCTTCCATTGTTATTTCATCACTCGGAGATGCCAGAAAAAGAGCTATGGATACTGCAACTTTAGAATCTGTGAGACAGGTGAAAACCGCCTTGAATCTTTATTCTACAGATTATGGTGGTTTTCCACCATCAATAGAAGAGCCCGTTACAAAGAAGTATATTAATTCTGTGCTTTCGAGTATCATGTATAGCCCAATGAAGGCGGACGGTGTTACTCCTTGTGATATGGGTTTGTGTTCGACATATGATTTGAAAGTCGTCTCTAACGGCGGTTCAGGTGGTAGTAGTTCTTCTGGTAATAAGGTTTTGGGTGCTACCTGTGTCTCTAATTCAGAATGCGCTGATGGATATTGTCAGACAAGATTTAATCCTCACTCATGTACTGATGGAAGCACGAATTCTAACTGTAGTACAAACATAGAGTGTCGTTCTGGTTTTTGTTACCAGAATGCGTTTTGTTCTGGTACTGGTGCTATGGGTGACTCATGTCAGGTACACGCTGATTGTTTGTCCGGTATTTGTCAAGATAGTTTTTGCGCATGTACATCATCTGATTGCGAGCCGTTTAGGTGTAGTGGTTGGGGGGTATGCACAGATGGTAATTTTGGTTCTGTTTGTGGGGATGATTTCGAGTGTAACTCACCACTCACTTGTGATGGTATGAATTGTTATTAATTATTAATTAATGCCCCAAAGCAAATCCTAATACCTTTTTTGCTCCAGCTTTTTTAAGTGCTCTGGTAGCCTCTTTCATCGTGGCTCCTGTGGTTATTACGTCATCTATTAATATAATATTTTTACCTTTTATTTTTTCTGGATCAGCCAAAAAACAACCTTCCAAATTTTTTAATCTTTGGGTTTTGTTTTTGGTTTTAGATTGATGCCCTGTTTCTTTTATCTTTTTCAAAGATTTAAAGTCTATAAAAAAGTTTTTTCCTTCATCGATTTTTATTAATTCTTTCACCACGAGATCGCATTGGTTATATCCTCTTTCTTTTAAACTTTGTTTACTTGTAGGTATTGGTATAAGAATAGGGGAGTGAAAATTATTAAAAAGTATTTCGTCACTAATTTCTTCTAATATAAATTCATATAAGGCTAATGTGAAATTTTCTAAAATTCTCTTGTTTTTATTATACTTTATTTCCCATATGGCTTGTCTTACTATTTTGTCTTTATATTGAAATAGGGCTTTAAATTTAGGGTTGTTTGTTTCATTTGCTTTAGGTAATTGATTTTCTATAAAAGACAAACTTAAATTTTCTATTCTGAGCACACTTTCTTCCTTTGGTAGGATTATCGATAATAAGGTTTCAAATATTTTTCTTAGCATTTGAGCTATTTTATCACATTGTGATATAATATTAGAAAGTTAACCCATTAAAGTTTTTGCCAATGTTTGTTAAAAATTTAAATTTTAAAATGATTAGCTTTATAACTTATAATACAGATAATATGTTTGCTCTTAAAAAGTCGAAACAAACAATTTTTATTGGCAAAAATTTTCTAGGGTAAATTATGGATAATCCATTTAAAAATATTTTTAGTTCATTTTTTGCAACAAAAGAATCTAGTGTTCTCGGTGTTGATATTGGCCCATCATCTATAAAAGTTGTTCAACTGAAAAAGAAGGGGGGTAGGGCTGTACTTGAAACTTACGGAGAGCTTGTCCTTGGTCCTTATGCTGGAACTGACAGTGGAAGGTCTACAGTACTTGGTACAGACAAACTAACAGAAGCGTTGAAGGATTTATTAAAAGAGGCAAACACCACTACTTTAAATGCTGGTATGTCTATTCCGATTGGTTCAAGTATGATTACTTTTATCAAACTTCCAACAACAGACGAAAAACAACTTGCAGAAATGGTTCCTATAGAGGCAAGAAAATATATTCCAGTTTCTATATCTGAAGTAAGTATAGATTATTGGCCAATACCGAAAGATGATTCTTCTGTATCAGAATTTCAAAACGGAGAGAAAAAAGAAGTAAGTAAAGAAACAGAAGTTTTGCTTGTTGTTATACACAATGATGCTGTAAATAAAAATAAAGATATACAGAAGGCGGTTGGTCTAGAAAATGTTTTTTCCGAAATAGAAATTTTTAGTTGTATGAGAGCTGCACTAGATCCAGGCATTGCTCCGCAGATGATTATCGATTTTGGTTCAAGTTCCACGAAAGCCTTTATTGTAGAAAGGGGAGTTCTCAGATCTTCTCATGTTATCAATCGTGGTTCTCAAGATATTACATTGGCGATTTCAAAATCTATGAGCATTTCTTTTGAAGAAGCAGAAAAAATAAAAAGAATACAAGGTATAGTAGGCAAAACAGGCCAAGACGGTGTTGCAGAAGTTTCTTCTACCACTGTTGACTATATTTTAGCTGAAATAGGTAGAGTGGTTATGGGATATTATAAGAAAAATGGAAAGAAAGTTAGCAAGATTATTCTTACTGGTGGAGGTGCCTTGCTAAAGGGTCTTAGAGAAAAGGCCGCTCTGGCTTTTGAGACTCCAGTAGAAGTTGCGAATCCATTTGCAAAAGTAGAGTACCCAGCCTTTCTAGAAGAGGTTTTGAAAAATTCAGGACCAGAATTTGCAGTTGCTATAGGTTTAGCTATCAGAAAACTACAAGAAATATAAGCCCGGTAGTAGATTTTGGTATCATATAAAATATTCAGGTTTTAAACTTTATGTTTTCTATCTTAAGTACGCTTAATTAACATAAGCACAATGTTACAAAAACAATACCAAAATTCACTACCGGGTAATCCACAGTTTTTTGTTGATGTATTATTTTTTATTTGATGTATAATATTATTAGGAATGGAAACTAAATTTCAAACATCTTTTATACCAAAGAAACCAGTCGTAGAGGAACGAAGAAATAATTCTAGTATTAGTTTATTTCTTTTGCTTTCTATTATCGTATTTTTGGTTTCTCTTGGTCTTGGTGGATGGATTTTTATTCAAAAAGATTTATTGATAAAAAATATACAATCAGCTCAAGCTGTTATAAAGCAAAATCAAGGGGCTTTCGAGCTTGATACTATAGAGAGTATGATCCGCCTCGATTCTAGGATTAAAATAGCCAAAGGTCTTTTGGAAAGTCACACCTCGATTTCTCCAATTTTTAGTTTCTTAGAAGATAAAACATTGAAGAGCGTAAGATTTAAAACTTTTGCTTTTTCTGGTACTGGTAAAGACGAAAGCGGTGCTACTTCAATAAAGGTTACAATGACTGGTCAGGCTAGAGATTTTAAGACAATCGCCTTACAGGCAGAAGAGTTTGGTAATGTAAATTATAGAAACATTATCAAGAATCCTGTTTTTTCTGATTTAAATCTTACTTCTGATGGAAGTGTGTCGTTTTCTGCTTCGATGTTTGTTGTACCTGGTTTTTTGTCTTATTCAAAAAAAATAGTAGGCAATCAATAATATGAATTTTATATTACCATTAATTTTAATACTTTCTTCAATCGGAATATTTTTTGGGTATGTTGACCCAAATTATAAGGGGAGTGGTGTTGTTGTTGAGAGTAATTTGAAAACTTATGGTATTAAACCACTTCAGGATGAGTATACAAAATACCAGGATGCTGCAAACAATTCTACAAAAGTTGTTGATAATAGAATAAGACTGACAGATAAAAATAATAAAATAAAAGAAATAGATAAAAGCAAGCTTTTGAAATTACTCCCAAACAATATAGACAATGTTAAGCTTATTTTAGAAATTACAGACATCGCAGCTAAGAGAAACCTGTCTTTGAAGGGTATTTCTATTAGTGGTTCTACAAAAACAACAGAGGCTATTGGTCCAGACAACACACCCTATGGTACTTTAAATTTAAAGTTTTCAGTAAATACCACCTATGAAACTTTTCTAATCTTACTTAATGACTTGGAGACAAATTTAAGACTTATAGATATTACTGATATTGGTTTTTCGTCTACAGATACAGGTTTTTATGATTTCAGCGTTAGCTTAAATACGTATTGGTTAAAATAACAATTATGAATAAAAAGAATCAAATTTTAACAGTAATAATAGTTGTGATCGTTGGTTTTGTCGTGTTCGTTTATTTCAAAAATAGCTCAAAAGATAATTCTGGTTCTACTATTGTAGCTGAGCAAAGAGTCGCTGAATTTGCTGGTGCAAGAGAAATTCTTTCTCTTTTAAATAAAATGGCTAATGTTAAGCTAGATGATTCAATATTTAATGATGGTAGTTTTATTTCTTTAAAAGATACAACTGTTATATTAGTAGCCCAACCTATCAATAGAGATAACCCATTCGCTCCAATTGGTACAGATGGACCAGTGTCTAGCCAATCTCCCGTAGTTTCTCCATCTACAAGATCTCAATCTGGCGTAACACCAACGGTTTCTCCAGCAGTAAAAACCCAAGCGGTACCTACACCTTTTGGTGGTGGTATGGATGTACCACAAAGGTAGTTTAAGTTTTTTGAGATGGAATACATCAGTTAAAATGATCATTTTTAAATATGAGTATATTAGAAATTTTAGTTAGCAAAAATATAATAAAAAAAGAGGATATAGCCAAGATCGAAAAGGAAATTGGTACATCCGGAAAAACGCTTGAAGACGTTCTTGAAATTATGGGTGTTTCTACTGATACTGTGCTTCAGGTTAAGGGAGAGTATTTTAATGTGCCGGTTTTAAGTTTGGGTACTCATACCGTTCCTTTTTCTATTTTAAAATATATACCAGAAGATGCAGCTACTCATTATGGGGTAGTACCTATATCTGTAAAAGATGGAGTGCTTGAGATTGGTGTTCTAGATCCAGAGAATATAGAAGCGAGAGATGCTTTGAATTTTATTGCTGGTAAAATGAATATTCCTTATAAGATTTTTTTGATAGCTGAATCAGATTTCAAAAAAGTTATTGAAAGTTATAAGGGTATGTCAGGAGAAGTTACTAAAGCATTAAATGAATTAGAGTCTGAATTATCAGATGATCTTGAGGATATTGAGATTGTAAAAGAAGGGGTATCTACCAATTCTTCTGAAAAGGGTAAAATTGAAACAAAGATTATAGAGGACGCACCTGTTACAAAGATTGTTGCTACCATACTTAGATATGCTACTGAGGGTGGGGCTTCCGATGTACACATTGAACACATGAGAGACCAAATAAGGGTGAGGTTTAGAGTGGACGGGGTTTTAAATACAAGCTTAGTCCTCCCTGTTGAAGTCCACCAAGCTGTTGTTGCGAGAATAAAAATTCTTTCAAACATGAAGCTTGATGAAAAACGTAAACCACAAGACGGACGTTTTTCTGCAAAAATAGAAGGTAGAAAAATAGATTTTCGTGTATCAACATTTCCTTCATATTTTGGTGAGAAAGTTGTTATGAGAATTTTGGATCAAGAAAAAGGAGTCAAACCTCTTGAAGATATGGGTATGTCACCTAAACATATGGAAATGGTACGTGAAGCCATTAAAAGACCTTACGGTATGATACTTATTTCTGGTCCTACTGGATCTGGTAAGACAACTACTTTGTATGCCATGTTAAATGAAATAAACAAAGATCAACAAAATGTTTTGAGTTTGGAAGATCCTATAGAATATAATATTGACGGTATGAGTCAGTCTCAGGTTTTTCCAGAAATTGGTTATACTTTTGCTTCTGGTTTGAGAACCACATTGAGACAAGATCCAGATGTTATCATGGTGGGAGAGATTCGTGACAAAGAAACAGCTCAGCTTGCTATTCAGGCGGCTCTTACTGGTCACTTGGTTCTTTCTACCATTCACACAAATACTGCGACTGGTGTTATCCCTAGACTTATAGACTTGGGAGTAGACCCATTCCTTCTTCCACCTACACTTATTCTTACTATGGCCCAAAGACTTGTTAGAAAGATATGTCCAGGCACTGGTATACCTATGCCGATAGAAGGAAGCTTGAAAGAAATGGTAGACAATCAATTTAAAGATTTGCCAGAAGAATTTAAAACAGAGATACCGGATGTCAAAGATATTCTTGGTATAGAGTCTACATCAGCTTGTCCAGGTGGTACAAAGGGTAGGGTAGCTATTTATGAAATGTTCAAGATGAATAAAGAGATTGAGCAGGTTATCCTTAAGAATCCAGTAGAATCAGCAGTGTTTGATGCAGCGAGAAAAAATGGTCTTATAACAATGAAAGAAGATGCTATGATAAAGGCAATGAAGAAAATCATTCCTTTCGAATCAATTAACGATTTATAAAAATAATACATAAGTGATATAATAACAGTTATGACAATAGAAAAGAGAAAAATATTAATATTAGATGATGACCGTTTCCTGCTCAATATGTATTCAATGAAATTTGAGAAAAATGGTTTCGAAGTAAAAGTTGCCGGAGGAGGTCCAGAAGCTCTAGAAATTCTCAAAGAAGGATTTAATCCAGATATCATGCTTATGGATTTGATCATGCCTGTAATGGATGGATTTACTTTTTATGAAACAGCAAAAAAAGAAAAGCTTGCAGACAATATCATCGCAATAATGCTTACAAATCAAGGACAGGTTTCTGATATAAATAGAGCGAAAGAACTCGGTGTACACGGGTATATAGTGAAGGCTACGACTATCCCTTCTGAAGTTGTAGAAGAAGTCATACAAATTTTTAACAATAATAAAAAATAATATGGACTACAATCTAGAATTAAAAGATTTGATAAAAACAGTTGCTCAAGAGGGTGCATCAGACTTACATCTTTCTGAGGGTAGAAGACCTACTATTAGAGTTTCTGGTTTTTTAATTCCTCTTGTAAAAAAAGAAATTCTTAATAAAGAGGCTTTAGATGCAATTATCACAATTCTTCTTACAAAAGAAAATAAAGAACTTTTCTTAAAGAACAAGGAAATGGATTTTTCTTTTAACACCGAAGAAGGGGTGAGATTTAGAGGTAATGCTTTTTACCAACAAGGGTCAGTGAGTATTGCTCTCCGTTTGATACCAAAGAAAATAAGAAGTTTCGAAGAGCTTAATCTCCCCGAGGCATTGAAAGCTTTTGCAGACAAAGAACAAGGCTTCTTCCTTGTGGTTGGTCCGGTTGGCCATGGTAAATCCACTACTTTAGCCGCAATGATAGAAAGCATAAACGACAGCAGAGCAGAGCATATTCTTACTATCGAAGATCCTATAGAATATTTGTATGAGCAAAAGAAATCAATAATAGACCAAAGAGAAGTAAAGATAGACACAGTAGATTTCCCTACAGCATTACAGAGTATGTTTAGAGAAGATATCGATGTGGCTCTTATCGGAGAGATGCGTGGAGCAGAGACTATTGCTACTGCTGTGACTGCTGCGGAAACAGGGCATTTGGTATTTTCTACATTACATACAAATAGTGCATCACAAACAATAAGCAGAATCATAGATTCATTCCCTGGAGAACAGCAAAATCAAATCAGAGTTCAACTTGCTGGAAGCTTAAATGGAATATTCTCACAGCGCCTTGTACCAAGAATTTCTGGCGGACTTATTCCAGCTTATGAATTACTTATAAACAACACAGCAATCTCAAATCTTATAAGAGAAAATAGAATACATGAAATAAATTCTGTTATAGAAACTTCTTCTCAAGATGGTATGGTAGATATGAATAGATCACTTGCAGAACTCGTATCAAAAGGGGAGATAACAATAGAAGATGCTTACAGACACGCACTAGACCCAAGAGTTTTGGAAAGAATGCTTTAATTTAAAAATATAAAATGACTTTCAAATATAAAACAATAGATGCTACAGGAGGACAGATTGCTGGTTCTATTGATGCTATCAATATGGAAGTTGCAATAAGTGCACTTCAAAAAAGAGGTCTCACTATCGTTTCTATTTCTCCAGAACAGACTGAATCAATTTTTGGTAAAAATATCACTTTCTTTGAAAGAGTCTCAAACAAAGATGTTGTTATTCTTTCAAGACAGATGGCGACGCTTTTCGAAGCCCAGGTTTCAGCACTTAGGGTGTTTCAACTTCTTGCGATGCAGTCAGAAAACCCATCTCTTAGAAAGAAATTGAAAGAGGTTGTAGATGATTTGCAGGCTGGTAGCACTATTTCAAATGCTCTCTCTAAACATCCAAAAGTTTTTTCTATGTTTTATATAAACATGGTTAAGTCTGGAGAAGAGTCTGGTAAGCTAGATCAGACTTTTATGTATCTTGCAGATTATTTAGACAGAACATATGAAGTTACTTCAAAAGTAAAAACAGCCCTTATTTATCCAGCCTTTGTTATATTTACTTTTATTGCCGTTATGGTACTTATGCTTACTGTGGTTATACCAAAAATCGCTGGAATTTTGAAAGATTCTGGTCAGGCAGTACCTATATATACCAAGATCGTTATGGCGCTTTCTGATTTCCTTGTAAACTACGGAATATTTTTCTTGATAGCGCTTATTATAGGAGGTTTCTTTTTGTGGAGATATCTCATGACAGAAAATGGTAGATATTCACTAGATAGTGCGAAGATAAATACACCCTTTGTTAAAAATCTCTATAGTAAGTTATATCTTTCAAGAATTGCAGACAACATGAATACCATGCTTCTTTCTGGTATACCTATGGTGAGAGGGTTAGACCTAACTTCAAATGTTGTTGAAAATGCAGTATTCAAGAAAATTATTGATAAAACAGTAGAAGATGTAAAAGGTGGAAGTTCTGTATCAGATGCTTTTGCCAAACATGAAGAGATGCCAGGAATATTCGTACAGATGGTAAAGATAGGAGAGGAGACTGGTCAGCTTGGAAATATTTTGAAAACTCTTGCAGCATTCTATAGAAGAGAGGTTACAAACTCTATCGATTCACTTGTAAGTCTTATCGAGCCTGCGATGATTGTACTTCTCGGTCTTGGTGTTGCTTTCCTTCTAGCTTCTGTTCTTATACCTATATATAATATTTCTTCTGGAGTATAGAGGCTCGCTCGGGTATTCGGTTTTGGAACACGCGTAATTTTTCTGCTGAAAAATTCGCTCACTCTCATACCGTCGTATTCCGAGAGTTTCCAAAACCGAATACCCTCGCTCGCTTACTTGCAGAGTAAGAAAAGTGTCGCTAACTGCGGCTTTTTTTATTTCTTATATTTTTAAAAAGTGAAACCTCGCTCGCTTACTGGCAGAGCAGAAAAAGTCGGAGGTCTCTCCTTGAGGAGGAGTCTTCGACGGGAAAAGGTGAGTCCTCCGATTTTTTTGTCTTTGCGAGCTTGTCGCTCAAATCATAGGTCCGACCTTAAATCCCAAGAAAGGTCGGACCCAAGATTTCATCTCTCGTTTAGAAAAACCAAGGCGATGCCTTGGTTTTTGCACTTTATACTTTATAAACTTTATGACCTTTATACTTATTTACTTATCCACACCACCTTACCTTTACACTTTTTTATTAAAAAGGTGTATAATATGTATATAAGCTTGGGCTTCGCGCGAAGCTAATCGTTTTTCAAAATTTTTTACCCTGAGCAAGTAAAAAAATCTACTGAAAAACTCAAGCGAATTATTAGTTAATTGATTTTTAATGCCGACGTAGAGCGAATGGAATGAGGAAGTAAACTTCATCATTTCTGAGCCGAGGAAGGCATAAAGATTTTAATATCTTATCGATAAAAATTAAAAAAATATGAATAAAAAAGGTTTTACATTGATTGAGCTTTTGGTGGTTATTGCCATCATTGGTATTCTATCTTCAGTCGTTCTTGCTTCGTTGAATTCTGCGAGATCAAAGGGTGGCGATGCTGCAGTTAAGTCTAACATTGCTGGTTTAAGAGCACAGGCAGAATTGTCTTACGATGATCTTGGTAATTATTCAGCCGTTTGTGCTAGTTCAACAAATGCTTTGGCTGCAGCAAAAAGTGCTGCTGGTCTGTCTACTACAAACAATACCACTTTTGCAACCGCGGGTTCAGCTGGAACAATCACCTGTCACGCTACTAGTACCGGGTATGCTATAGAGGCTCCGTTGAAGACTTCTGGATTTTTCTGTATTGATAGTACTGGTATAGCTGCGGCAACAACTTCTTCTGCTCTTGGTGCTTCTGATTCTACTTGTAATTAAGTTTTAGGATTTAGTAAGGATACTCTTACTAGAGAATCTTAAAAGAAAAAACTCGCAACCGCGAGTTTTTTCTTTTTTATTTCTCATAGAATGATATAATATTACTCATGATAAAAGTTACTAAACAAATTTTACTACTCATTATTGTTATTTTAATAATTATTGGTTTTTATTTTGTTTATAATTATTTTTTGGATAGCGATCTTCGATCTGAAGATAAGAGACTTTCTGAAAGAGAACTCTATATAAAATCTAAGTTCGGCGGTTTAGTAGACAAAACAAAACTTGAAGAAGGTTTTTGGTATCTTGTTACTGATAAATATGGCAATGAATCTATAGCTTTTTTTAATCTAGAGGACCTTATAAATAGTGATCTCACAGATTCAGAAATTGATGGCATTTATAATCAGGCAAAGAATGCTAAAATATCAGACAAGAGGGCGTATACAAGCGTTTCAGAAAAAGATTTGCCTTCAGATATGCAATTTCACAATGCAATTTTAGCGTCACCACTTTCGGAAGATAAGAATAAATATTTATCTATTAAAGAAAATTTAATTGCGTCGCTACAAACTGGGGACGTTTCTAAAGAGGAATTGATTCAGCTTGCTTATATATATGAACTTGAGGGTAAATATGCAGAAAGAGACGTTATAAATAAAAAAATCTGCACAAGTTTTAATGATAGGTGTAGTGATAGTATATCAGTAGAGATTATGGGGATCGTTAAAGATATTCGAGGTTGGGCTGTTCAAAATGCTGAGGTTTATGTTTTGAGTGAGCGTGGTATTAAACCAGTTTTGAGTGATGAGAACGGTGCCTACAGAGTATCTATGAAAGTTAATGAATTACAAAAGGTTCGTTTAAAAATAACAAAGAGAGGTTATTCAGATGCAATCGTAAATGTTACTATTTTAACAAAATCTAAAAAAAGATATCATGTAGAGGATGCTATTATAAATAGTGCAAACAATATTTTTACTGTAGATACGATTAAAAAAACAATTACTGGGGGAGATAATCAAATAATAAATAATTCAGCAATAATAAATACACCTCAAAGTACATATACAATTCCACTCAATATATTTTTTGATAAAAATGGTAAGGTTTTTTCTGGGCAAGTTGAAGCTTTTGTATATGAGTTTACCAGAGACACTGTACCTATGAGTATCATGTCAGTGGATACTTTCGATACAGTAAGAGGATATGCTGGGAATCTTATGCAAACATTTGGTATGCCTTATATTCAGTTTTTTGATAAAGATGGTAATGTGTTGTATGTGAAGAAAAGCTTACCTATTAAGCTTGTATATAGAATGTATCATATGGGTGATCTTTATTCTGGTAGTACAAACATCTATGAGCCAGTTACTGAGAGAGATGTTGAGGAAATGATTCATTTTTCTAAAAACAGCAAGGAAGAATATCCTATAACAAGACAGTTTCTTATTGATAGTCAACTTCTTAAATTCCCAGCATGGTGGATTTTTGATCAAAGTAAAGGTGTTTGGGATAATATGGGTTATAAATTGGTCGATTCCAGTGGAACAATAGAAACTATCTTTTACACAATAAAAGATGTGATATAATTTTAAGTAGTATTATTGGCTTTTTGTTAATTTAATTTATTAAAGATGAGATTCAATTTTGTAAAATCAAAGACAAGCAGGGTATTTATAATCGTTTTGATTATAATTTTTGGAACAGTTGGTTTTTTTATAGCGAGACAATATGCAAAATCAAATGTTGACTATATCTGTACAGTTACTACCTCTCTAGACGATAAATGTGTTGTACCACCAGATGGATGGGGGCCTTATACTCCGGTTCCTGGTTCTCCTGGTGTAACACAAAGTGTTGGTATTGGTACAAAAGAAGTTACTTTGGTTCAAACGTACCATTCAAGAAGAACAAGTTGTGGTGCCGGATCTGTGGTTACTGGTAAAGGTAAATCTGGTGGTGCTACTGGATGGTATGGTTTTCAGTCTAATGTGGTTGGGGCCGCTTGTCAGTTGATAAGATATGGAACCATTACAATGGGGAGTCCCGGAGGGTGTCCTCAAGGTAAGGAGTTAAACAAGTCCGGAGACTGCGTTGCTCCAGAAGCTGATGATTTGTGTTATAATATAAGTGGAATTCAGAATCCTACACCAGATGGGATGTTTTCTGATAATATTTATAATTGTTATAATTTATTTGCCGTTGTTGACCTATGTACTAATGATAATATCTTTCCAGATAAACAAACAAGTGTTCCTACTGGATATGTAAGGAGTGAAAATGGAACATGTACTCCTTGGCAACCAGGTGTTGTTTCAAAGATACCTGTTAGTTTCCAGTGTTCTGTAGACAATACTGCTTGGAATGATTGTTCCAGGGTTATTTTACCAAGTATAAATTACCCAGTCTACCTAAGGCCAGCTGATAATCTTAGTGGGGATGCTATTAATTGGACTATTGAAGACAATGCTTCTACACCTCTTGGTGCCGGGAAATCTATTGGCTCATTTGCTTCAAATAATAACATACAAAATACTGTGGTTGGAAATCCAACGCCCGTAATGAAATTAACATTTGGTGCTGGTACTTCATTTAGTAAGTTAGTTGAACTGGCTTATACGGGGGTTATTAATGGTATAAGTTCTGAAGGTGCCACAACGACTAAGATAAATATTATTATTTTAAAAAATAGTAGTACAAATGAAATTTAATTTAATATAATTTTTTAAACAAAAACAAAACCCCGCAATTGCGGGGTTTTTTTGTTTAAAAAATTATATAATTCACCCATTAAAGTTTTTGCCAATGTTTGTTAAAAATTGTTATTTGTAGAGGTGCAATTATATTTTTTGCTTCTTATGATATAATAATATATATGAAATCTAAACAAACAATTTTTGTTGGCAAAAATTTTTCTTGGGTAAATATGAAAATTAATTATAAAAAAGGTTTTAGTATAGCTGAAATAGTCGTGATTGTTGGTATCATGGCGATTCTTACAACTTTAGTTTACACATCTCTCGATGGTTCCAAGAAACAAAGCAGAGATCAAAAGAGGGTAGCAGACATAAGTGCTGTTCAGCTAGCTCTGGAACAGTTTTATGCTAGAAATAAGTTTTACCCTGAAAATCTTGATACAACAAATACTGCACCAACAGAAGGTTTGGTTCCGAGATACTTGGCCTCTGTGCCAGACGGTGTTAAATACGCTCCATTAAAAATAAATTCAAATGATTCGAATTGTAGTTTCTATCACTTATATATTACCCTAGAATCAAAAATTTCCGTTCTAGATTCTAAAAAAGGTTTTGATTCTTCCGAATTGTCTAGTTTAATCTGTGGCAATTACTCATCAAGCCTCTTAATTAATGCATCATCAAGTGCTAATGCTTTGGTTTACGACGTAACTCCATAATTTAATTTGTGATTTTATTTAACACTTTTTTATTTTTTATATTTGGAACAATTATCGGAAGTTTTTTGAATGTGGTTGTTTTGAGATACAACACAGGGTGTTCTTTTGTAAAAGGAAGGTCAAAGTGTTTTTCTTGTTCCAAAGAACTTTCTTGGTATGAGCTTGTACCCATCTTTAGTTTTTTATTCTTAAAAGGTAAATGTTTTGGTTGTAAAAGTAAAATTTCTATTCAGTATCCTCTTGTAGAATTTATCACCGGTGTGTTATTCTCTTTTGTTTTTCTAAAGTTTGGTTTAAGTACTTTTCTACCTTTATATCTATTCATTACCGCTTTGCTTATAGCAATGTCTGTATATGATTTTATGCATAAAATCATTCCAGATGGAATGGTATTTGCTTTTGATTTGTTAGCTCTTGCTTTAGTTTTTTTAAATAATGGTTTTGTTCATTCTTTTCAAATGCCTGGGCTTTTGAATTTGTTTTCTGGAATAGTTTTATTTGCTTTCTTTGGTGGCCTTTGGCTCGTTTCTTCTGGTAAGTGGATGGGGTTTGGAGATGCCAAACTTTCTCTTGGTATTGGCTGGCTTCTCGGTATTTCTGGGGGTATTTTTTCTATAATGTTAGCTTTTTGGATTGGGGCTTTGTTTAGTATTGGTTTGCTTATATTAGAGAAGTTGAATTTATCTAATAAAAAGCTTACAATTAAAAGTGAAATACCTTTTGCCCCATTCATAATCTTTGCTTTTTTTATTGAATTTTTCTTGGGTTGGGGTTCAGTTTATGTTGGTTATTTATTTAATTTTTAAATGAGAAAAAAGAACCTTACAAAAACAAATTCCTCTGGCTTTACTCTTATTGAGCTTCTTGTGACTCTTTCTATTTTTGCCATTACTACTGGTATCGTTATGACAAGTCAGGGGAAGTTTGATAACAGTGTTTTACTTACAAATACTGCATATGATATTGCTATCACTCTTCGTCAGGCCCAGACATTTGGTGTGAATGTCAAAGAGGGAGTTGTTGAGGGAGAGTTCAATCCTTACGGAGTTGTTTTTGATAACGGTGACAACAAAAGGTTTAACTTATTTGAGGATTTGGGTGGTAATTTTAAACATGACGGAGAGTTTGTTTGTGTGGATACTGATACGGAATGTGTTAATAGTTATAAAATAAAAAGAGGGCATAAGATAATGAGTATATGTGCGGGAGCTGATGCTGGCGATTGTGGTGTTGTAAGCACCTTAAATATAAGCTTTAAGAGACCAAATCCGGAAGCTATTATTTTAGGTGATGATATTCTGGGAAATAATTATGCAAAAATAGTTATTTCTTCTGCAGATGAATCAGCTACGAGAAGTATTATCGTCACAAAAGTTGGACAAATTTATGTTAAAAACAATTAATACAAAAAAAAGTTCTGGTTTTACTTTAGTAGAGATGCTTGTAGCTATTGCTGTATTTATGATTGTTATGACAGCGGCTGTTGGATCCCTTGTTTCTATTATAGACGCCAATAGAAAAGCTCAAGCGATAAAAGATGTTATGAACAACATCAATTTTGCTTTAGAAAGTATTTCAAAAGATATGAGGGTGGGTACAGGATATGAGTGTTTTGGTTCTAGTGGTTATACAAATTCAGATTCTGAATGTCGGTTTGGAAAGACCCAGATAAGATACATACCTTCTTATAGTAATGATTATACTTACTATCGTTTTGTTAAAGCTATAGATATTGTTGATGATATGGGAAATATACAAAAGTGTTCTGCTGGCACATGTCCTGCTAATGGTTGGGAAAGTCTCACTGCACCCACAGGTAATGTTAATATTACTAGTATGAATTTCTATGTCCTAGGAGCAGATACGGCAAATAACCCAGCAGTTGGTCCTAAACAACCGAGGGTTTTGATTACCATAGAGGGTATGGCTGGTAAAAAAGAGAGTGTAAAAACATCTTTTAATATTCAGACAACCGTTACACAAAGAATAAAAGAAGATAGAAATTAGTATGTTTTTGAAAAACAATAAAAAAGAATATAAAAAAACAATTGCAGGATTTACTTTAGTTGAATCTCTAGTGGCTATTTCTATTCTTATGGTAGCCATTGTAACTCCAATGACCATTGCACAAAAAGGTTTGAGTTCAGCTATGTATTCTAAGGATCAAATGACAGCTTCTTTTCTTGCACAGGATGCTATAGAATTTATTAAAAATAAAAGAGATGAGATTGGTTTGGTTATAGGGGGAGGCATTAGGGAGGATAAAGATTGGTTGAATAGTATTAGTGGATGTACAGATGATAATAATTGTGATATTGATACGATAACCGGGGAGATTAAAGCTGCAGGAGAACCTTTATCAGTAAATAGAGATAGTGATGGTAATTTCTTGTATTACGGTCAAAGTTCTGGAGATAACTTTTCCACATCAAAATTTACAAGAAAAATAAACATTGTTTATAAAACACTCAAGGGTGACTCTGATGGGTCTTCTGTTTCTGACGAAGCTCTCGTTACCGTAACTGTAAGTTGGCAAAATGGTGCAAGTCCAGAAAGCGTAGTTGTTAAAAGTTTTATTTATAATTATTGGTAAAAAATATGTTTAATAAAAAGATAAATAAAATAAAAAAAACCTCAAAATCTACTACAGGATTTGCCATGCTTTTTGCTGTACTTACCGCCAGCCTACTTCTTACTATAGGTCTTTCTATTTTTAATCTTTCTTTTAAGGAATTGATTCTTTCTACAAATGCAAAAGAATCTCAAGTAGCTTTTTATGCAGCTGATAGTGCCAGAGAATGTGCTTTGTATTGGGATGTTAAAAGGGGTGCTTTTCCAACGTGTTTAGATGGTGTATGTAATACTGAGTATCCAGCAGTGGATGATCAGGGTGATTATGCATCAATAGAAACTCTAGGACAAGTTGTTTGTAATAGTGGTGCTGAAGTAAGTTCTGTTTTAAAAAGAGACGATAATATTGGTGGTGGAGCTAATAGTAAATACCAAGCTGATTCTTCAGATACTCCTTTTGTAAAATTTGGTGATAGTCTAGAACCCGAGGCTACTGTTATTGTCACAAAAGAATGGGTTGATGGAATAATCAAAACAACTATTTCAGCTTATGGTTATAATACCTCAGTGAAGGGTAGAAGACTTGAGAGAGGTATTGAACAAGTAAATGAAAACTAAAATCTTATGCAGAAAAATATTCCTGAAGAAGTCATCGCTAGATATGAGAAATTAAAAGAAACGGTTGATCACTACCGGTATTTATATCATGTACAAGATAATTCAAACATTTCTGATGAAGCATATGATTCGCTCATAAAAGAAATAATAGAAATTGAAGAAAGATATCCAGAATTAATTACTCCAAATAGTCCAACTCAAAGAGTAGGAGCAGAACCCCTAGAGGAATTTAAAAAAGTTAAACATGAAGTGAGTCAGTGGTCATACGATGACTGCTTTGATTTTGAAGAATTAAAAAAGTGGGATGAAAAGGTGAGAAGAATGGTTTCAAAGGATACCTCTCTAAAAGGAGAAAAAATAGAATATTGTACTGAGCTTAAAATAGATGGTCTTAAGATTATTTTGACTTATAAAAATGGTGAATTTGTACAGGGCGCTACTCGTGGAGATGGAGAGATTGGTGAAAATGTAACACAGAATCTAAAAACTATTAAAAGTATTCCACTTATTCTTCCAAAACCTATAGATATTATTGCCGTTGGCGAATGTTGGCTTTCAAAGAAAGAGTTGATGGAGATAAATAAGGTGAGAGTTTTAAACGAAGAAGAACCTTTTGCAAATACTAGAAATGCTGCCGCCGGATCTATTCGCCAGCTTGATCCAAAAATTGCAGCTAAAAGAAAGTTAAGTTCTTTTATTTATGATATTGATAAGATAAGTGGTGATTTACCAAAAACTCAAGACGAAGAATTAAAATTACTCTCTGACTTAACATTTAAAATTAACCCACATCATGAAGTGTTTGATTCTCTTGAAGGAGTAGAAAAATATTATAAAAAATGGGCAAAGGATAAAGAAAAACTTGATTATGGCTTAGATGGTATTGTTATAAAAATAAACTCTAGGAAAATACAGGAAGCTCTTGGATATACAGCCAAATCTCCAAGATGGGGAATTGCGTATAAGTTTCCAGCTGAACAAGTTACTACAGTCGTAGAAGATATAGTATTTCAGATTGGTAGGACTGGTGTTATTACCCCAGTAGCGCATCTTAGACCTGTACTTGTTGCTGGTTCTACAGTTTCAAGAGCCACTCTACATAATGAAGATGAAATAAAAAGACTTGATGTAAGGATTGGAGATACAGTGATACTTCAAAAAGCGGGGGATGTGATACCAGACATTGTAGAGGTTGTAAAAAGTTTGCGTACAGGTAAGGAAAAGGTTTTTGTTTTCCCGACTAAATTAGAAGCTTGTGGAGGTGATGGAAGTATAGAAAGAATCCCAGGACAGGCAGCGTGGAGGTGCGTGAATACAAATTCTTTTGCACAGCAGAAAAGAAAGTTTTATCACTTCGTATCTAAAAAAGCATTTAATATGGACGGTTGTGGTCCTAAGATTATTGATGTTCTTTTGGAAAATAATTTGATTACAAATTTTGATGATATTTTTACTTTGAAGCGTGGTGATTTACTTGCTTTACCAAGGTTTGCTGAGAGGTCAGTGGATAATTTACTTTCTTCCATTGAAAAATCTAGAGAAATTTCTTTAGCGAGATTTATCGTCTCTCTTTCTATACCACAAGTCGGTGAAGAAACGGCGATTGACCTATCCAATCACTTTGACAGCCTAGAGAAAATTATGAATGCAAGGATAGAAGAATTACAGAAAATAAATGGGGTTGGAGATGTAGTCGGGGAGTCTGTATTTAATTGGTTTACTAAAAAAGAGAATAAAGATTTGGTAGAGAGATTACTTAAACAGATTAGAATACAAAAAAGAGATAAAAAAGTTTCTGAAGCTAAATTAGCTAGTATGACTTTTGTTGTGACGGGCACTCTTTCTATGCCAAGAGACGAAGTGAAAGATATCATAAGATCTTTAGGTGGTGATATTTCAGAATCGGTTTCTTCAAAAACTACGTATTTATTAGCTGGTGAAAATGCCGGATCAAAACTTGAGAAAGCACAAAAACTTGGCATTAAGGTTTTAAATGAAAAAGAATTCCTCGATTTTATTAAATAGAAGCTATAAAGATTAGTTTTTAACTTATCAACATTTGTTTTGGTATTGTTTTAATATACAAACAAGTAATATGTTGATATAATAT